>NZ_JAVJNP010000215.1:0-9872 GCF_040217205.1 Coleofasciculus sp. A1-SPW-01
TGATCATAACGCAGCTATCAACATAAAAAATAGAGCGGAGGGGCATCCCGTTCTTAAAGCTCAACGTCTCCTACGCAATAGCCGGATTGGTTGAGAAGCCTACACTATACCTGTACTCAGGTTAGTGTAGGAGTATGTCACGAAAACAAGACTGTGCTGGAATCATTACAGACTATTTTATCCTCCCGTAGCTATATGCCCCACGGGAATTGTTACCTGTGGCAAACTCCCCTGGTGGGATTACACGTTGTCAGTGATGCGCTGATTGCGATCGCCTATTTCTCGATTCCGGCAATGCTGATTTACTTTGTCCGCCAACGCCGGGATATTCCTTTCTCTAGAGTATTTATTTTATTCAGTGCGTTTATTGTTTTCTGTGGCGTCGGACATCTGTTTGACATTTGGACACTTTGGCACGCCGATTACTGGATATCCGGAATTGAACGCGCTTTAACCGCCCTGATATCTTGTTATACAGCGCTACGATTAATCGATTTACTGCCCCAATTCCTCGCCCTACGCACCCCGGAACAGTTGGAAGCAATTAACCGGGAATTACAACAGCAAGTGGTACAACGACGCCAAACCGAAGAAACCCTACGCGCCATTGTTGCGGGTACAGCGTCGGTTACAGGAGAAGACTTTTTTGCCGCCTTGGTGCAGAATTTGGCAAAATCCTTACATGTTCCCTCTGTCGTCGTCGCTGAGAAAATTGGCGATCGCGAACCGGGATGGCGTAACCTTGCTTGTTGTTGCATCGCATCCTATCAGGTGTCCCAGTTACAGCCTACTTCCTGTGAAATTATTCCCCAAACTCAACCGAGTGGTAACGAAGCTGACAATTGGCAGAAACTTTTTCCCTATACAACAGATACGGAACATTGCGTGGGGATTCCCTTACTCGACGGAAATAAACAGGTAATTGGGATGCTGGGTATTTGTGATATCAAACCCTTGTGCATCAGCAATTTAGATCAAGCGATGATGAACGTATTTGCCGCCCGCGCCGCCACAGAATTGCAACGGAAATGGGCAGAAGACGAAAAACATCGCGCCTACGAAGCCTTAGAATTTCGGGTTGAGGAACGCACCGCAGAATTAGTGGCAACCAACGCCACCTTAGAAACTGAAATTCAAGAACGGATTGCCGCCGAAGCCGCGATCAAATTGATGGCGCAGCGGGAAAAAGCAATTAACCGCGTCATCCAGCAAATGCGCCAAAGTTTAGATTTAGACACCATCTTTAAGGCGACAACGGCTGAATTACGACAAGCCATTGAGTGCGATCGCGTTCTGATTTATGAGTTTAACCCCGATTGGAGTGGGGCAATCGTTGCTGAATCCGTTGCCCCCGGTTGGCAGGCTTTACTTCTTGAGGGTAAAAAATCCTCTACCTTTGCCCAAACCACAACGGTTAATCCCCAGTGTCTTGCCACTCAATTAACCGGTGCAGATGGATTGGTTCAAGACACGTATCTGCAAGAACGACAGGGTGGAATCTATCGACAAAAGAACACCTATTGCTGCGTCTTTGATGTTGAACAAGCTAACTTTTCCGAATGCTATCTCAACTTGCTCAAAGGAATGCAAGCCCAAGCCTATATCATCGCCCCCATTTTTTGCGGTCAGCAACTATGGGGACTCTTAGGGGTGTATCAAAACAGTAATCCTCGACAATGGCAACCCGCAGAGGTACAAATTGTTACCCAAATTGGCAATCAGCTTGGTGTCGCGGTTCAACAGGCTGAACTCTTTGCCCAAACCCAAAACCAAGCCATCGAACTTCAACAGGCAAAAGAAGCAGCGGATGCGGCAAACCGGGCAAAAAGTGAGTTTTTATCCAATATGAGTCACGAACTCCGCACGCCCATGAATGCGATTTTAGGATTTACGCAACTCATGCAGCGCGATCAATCCTTACCCGCCCAGCATCAAGGGTACATGGAAATTATTAATCACAGTGGTGAACATTTACTGGAGTTGATTAATGATGTCTTAGAGATGTCAAAAATTGAAGCGGGGCGGATAACTTTAGCAGAAATTGACTGTAATTTACATCAACTCTTGCGCCGTCTGGAATCCATGTTCCAACTCAAGGCAAAGTCCAAAGGATTACGTTTAAGGGTTCAGCGAGACGATACTGTTCCCCAATGGATTAGAACCGATGAACATAAATTACACCAAGTCTTAATTAACTTGCTGAGTAATGCGATTAAATTCACAGAAAACGGTCAAGTTACTCTAGAGGTATCGGGTGTTCGTCAGGGTAAAACCGTCAACCTGGGATTCAAAGTAGCTGACACCGGACCCGGAATTGCGAAAGAAGACAGGAATGAGTTATTTCAAGCCTTTAAGCAGACCAAACTTGGGCAAAATACCTACGAAGGAACCGGGTTAGGATTAAAGATTTCTCAGAAATTTGTGCAATTGATGGGCGGTGAAATTACTATCACAAGTGAATTGGGACAAGGAAGTTGTTTTAAATTCCAAATTCAGGTAGAATTAACGGAATCTATCCCCGATACTCCAGCCTCTAATTTCCAGGAGGTAACGGGATTAGCTCCCGGACAACCCGCCTATCGAATTTTAGTCGTTGAAGATCATCTGGTAAACCGCCAGCTATTGGTAACGCTGTTAAAAGAGGTGGGTTTTCAGGTTAAATCGGCAGAGAATGGACAAGCCGCGATCGCGCTTTGGCAAAAATGGCAACCTGAACTGATTTTCATGGATATGCATATACCGATTATGGATGGTTATCAAGCCACTCGACAGATTAAACAGTCGAATTTTGCCACGATTCCGCCGATTATTGCGATTACCGCCAGTGCGTTTGCCCATAAGCGAGAGGAATGTTTAACGGCTGGATGTGATGCATTTATTAGCAAGCCGTTTCATCTGGAGGAAATTCTAGAAATTATCAGTCAATATTTAGGCGTGCAGTATTCGTACAACACGACAACCGAAACAGTGTCTGATGCTACTGATGCCAGCGTATCTCCATCGGATTATACTCTAAATGCCAATGATCTCAAGATTATGTCATCCGAATGGATTGAGCAACTTCACTACGCGGCGAGTTCCTGTAACGATGCTCTCTGTTTAAGCCTAATTGATCAAATTCCCGACGAAGAATCTCAACTCATTGAGGCGCTAAGGGAGTTAGTGGACAGCTATCAATTTGATCAACTGATAAACTTGACTATCTCTCCAATAAATCCGTGAAATCAGTGTCACTAACCTTTCACTTCCCCACCCAAATCTCTCCAATAAATCCGTGAAATCAGTGTTTTGACAAATGACAAATGATAATCAATTTATCGCCGATATTCTCATTGTTGACGATAAACTCCACAATATTAAATTTTTATCGGATTTCTTATCAGACTACCACTATCAAATCCGCAAAGCCATTAATGGTGAAATGGCGTTAAAAGCTGCTCGGCTGCTTCCTCCAGACTTAATTCTCCTGGATATCAATATGCCCGGATTAGATGGCTATGAAGTCTGTGAACAACTCAAAGCTGATCCGAAAACAAGTTCTATCCCAATTATTTTCCTGAGTGCGTTTTCGGATACTGAGACCAAGGTGCAGGCATTTCAATATGGCGGTGCTGATTACATAACCAAACCCTTTCAACTGGAAGAAGTTTTAGCCCGAATCCAAACCCAATTAAATATTAAACGTTTGCAAAGTGAACTCGAACATCGCAATAAAAAGCTGGAAAAAACTGTAGACGTACTGCAAAAAACCAAGACGGCTTTAACCACATCAGAAACCGAACTTCGCGCCTTATTCCACGCCATGACTGAACTGGTGTTAGTTTTGGATTCCCAGGGGCGCTATCTAAAAATCGCCACACCCAACCATGAGTTGATCTCTCAATCTCCCCAACTCGCCCAGGGAAACACAGTCCATGAAAGTTTACCCCAACCCCAAGCTGATTTAATATACAGTACGATTCAAAACGTATTAGAACGCCAGGAAACCATTGAAGTTGAATATAGTCTTCAGTTAGAAAACGGCAGAACAGACTTCTCCACCAAGATTTCTCCTCTATCCCAGGATAGCGTTATAGCGGTGATGCGGGACATTAGCGATCGCAAACGCCGTGAAGAAGCCTTACAACTCATTGTTGAGGGAACCGCCACCAAAACAGGGCGCGAGTTTTTCAACGCTTGTGTTCGCCAACTTGCCGAAATTTTGTCAGTTCGTTATGCGTTTGTTACCGAATGTCTAGATTTTAAACAAAAACGAGTCCGGACATTAGCCTTTTGGCTGGACGAGAAATTTGTCAAAAATATTGAATATGACTTGCTGGGAACACCCTGTAAGGAAGTGATTCAAAATAACAAATATTATTGCTATTCTGACAATATTATCGCGAGTTTCCCTGATGATCAAGATTTAGTGGACTTAAAAGCCGAAAGCTATGCCGGAATTCCTTTAACTGATTCAATGGGGAATGTCATTGGTCATATTGCTGTCCTAGACACTCAACCCATGCTCAACGATGAAACCCGGGAATTAGTCTTAAAAATCTTTGCCGCTAGAGCGGGGGCGGAATTAGAGCGTCAAATTACGGATATTGCCCTGAAAAAAAGTCAAGAGCGTTCTGAAGAATTATTACTGAATATTTTACCCGCTCCGATTGTTGAACGCCTGAAAAAAGAGAAAACAGCGATTGCCGAACAATTCGCTGATGTGACGATTTTGTTTGCGGATATTGTCGGCTTTACCCCATTATCGGCAAAGATAAACCCCACGGAAATGGTTAACTTACTCAATGAAATTTTCTCTGTTTTTGATCAATTAACTGAGCAACATGGGTTAGAAAAAATCAAAACCATTGGCGATGCGTATATGGTTGTCGGTGGATTACCCGTTCCCAAAGCCAATCATGCTCAAGCCGTAGCGCAAATGGCGCTAGATATGCGAGACGCGATCGCCCGTTTTCAAGAAAGCTATGGTGAACAGCTACAAATCCGCATTGGTGTAAACAGGGGTTCAGTTGTCGCAGGTGTGATTGGCACCAAGAAATTCATCTATGATTTATGGGGAGATGCGGTTAATGTTGCCTCTCGCATGGAATCATTAAGTTTACCGGGTAAAATTCAAGTCACCGAAGCAACCTATACCTGTTTAAAAGAGCAATATCGCTTTGAACAACGGGGAAAAATTGCCGTTAAAGGAAAAGGAGAAATGATGACGTATTGGTTAGTCGAGTCATTAACGAAAAATCCTCCATTACCCAATCCAGTGGTTTGAGCTGTAGGGACACAGCATTACCCATTGGTGTCAACTTCAGGTGAAAAACACAACTGGCAAGTATTTCACCCTCATCCCCTAACCCCTTCTCCCATCAAGGGAGAAGGGGAACTATAGCAATCCTCAATAGGATGCAGCAAGTGTACGGCTTGAAATCCAGGTATAGCAAGGATTTCAGTTTTGAAAATTGCCACAACCTAAATAGGGTCTGCTGAATAAGTCTTGTGGTGGGGAGAGGCAACAGGGAACAGGCAACAGGCAACAGTTTCAAGCCTCTGTTGAGGTAAAATTCGGCGCTTAGGTCGGCGAAAATCCCAAGATGCAAGAGGGTGCTAGTGTAAAAACCTTGCACTTGTTGGATAAAAAAATAGATTTAAACCCTTATCTGGTCTACCTTCCACACTCATGCAGCAAGCCCTAAATACATGACAGCTTACCACCCACGTCAGTAGAGTTGGGTTTCGTTCCTCAACCCAACCTACCAATCATCATAATTCCTAGCCTAATTGCTAGCCAAAGCCGCATTTAACAAAATAGCCAGAACAGAACGAATTGCTCGCAGTTCTTCCGGCGGTTCCCGTAAAAACTCGAAATTACTATCACTAATTAAAGCATTGTACGCTTCAACCACAGCCGCAAACTGAGCGGCATTAACACTACCCCCTGCTGTCAATCCCGCTAGGCTAGTAGCGAGATTCTGGGCAAGGGTGGGATTTGCTCCAGCATTCACGAGAGCATTTTGAATTTGACTCACCCCCGCATCAACGTTACCTGTTCCCGTCAAAACCAAGGCTAAGTTTCCCTGAACTGCCCCAGCAATAGGAGAGGTGTCATTGCCCACACCGGGCAAATTTCGTTGGGCAAGTCGTTCATTTACGAAATCTGTCGCATCGAACACATCCTCTCGTATCTGAGGCGTTTCATAGACGATAATTAGTTCACCCCCTCGACTTGGAGCAAAACCGCCCGCGATGTCACTGGTGGTAATAACATTACCCGAAACATCAGACTGGGCTTGGCTCGATGTTGTCATCGATAAAATTCCTGCTACTCCCACAGCTAAACCTAGTCCTAACTGAAATGCTAAATGTCTCTTTTTCATTCGTCTTCTCCTTATATAACTGATTTGAGTAATGGGCATCGCATTGCTATGCCCCTACGCCAGCAATAAGAGGTTAATCAATCTATCCTCTCTAGAACGATAGCCCATAACCAATCCCCAAAATAAACCGAGGCTCATCACCTGCATTACCCGTCACATCAGCTACAGCCGGGGTAATCACCAGAGGAACACCCTGAATCGGCACAATTGAAGCGCCTAAATATAAGTCTTGACCTGTCCAATCCGCAATTAAAGTAACGGGTTCTACAACTTGTAGACCAACACTACCGAAGACATTTGTTGTACCGTCTTTATCCTCAATATCTTCTTCAGAACGGAAACGTCCCCCACCCAAACCAACGGAAGCAGTTAGGCGACTAAAGGGATCACTGGGATTTTCTCGCAAACGGAAAACTTTACTGACAACTCCATAAACACTTTGGTCACCATCAGTATTCCCCCAAACAATGGCATTCTCTACACCAACTGCCACAGCGAGATCATCACCAATTAAGCGGTGAAGTTTGAAACTAACTCCGCCATCTTCAAAGGTATCGCCAAATAAGTCATAAATTGAAACGGCGGTTTCTAGAGCAACGATTCTCCTCGCATCACCGACGCCAAAACCGACCACAACAGCACCATCGTCTTCATCGAAAAACCGCACTTGCTCTTGATAGGTAGCACCGAAGAATATATTTCCCGTTTGAGCGCCAAAGGCTGTAGGAGTATTAATACTGGAACCTCCGCGTACAATCCGACGCAATTGTTCCTCCACAGGCGGTGCTGGCAAGAGATACTGCCGTCGCAAAGCAGCAAGTTGTTCTGGTGTCGGTGGTGGTGGTTCTTGGGCAATGGGTTCATACCCCACAATGTAACGGCTTGCCACAGTGGTGGGCGGGATTTGGGGTAATTGCCCTTGGCTGACTAATGCTTGGTAAATAAAGGCAGCTACATCGGCACGAGTGGCAGTCTGATTCGGATTCAAGAACGCCACATTCGGGTAATTCACTACCATCTGGTTTACCGTTGCTGCCGCGATGCTAGTCTGCGCCCAGTCCGGAATTTGAGCGGCATCCTGAAAGGCTTGATTTAATAGGGCTGTGCTTTGAGCGGGAGCCGATAAATCCAATCCACTGACTAATGCCACTAGCACTTGCACACGGGGGATATTTTGATCCGGAAGGAAAATATTATTGGGATATCCTTCCATAAATCCCATGCGATAGGCTTCTTGAATCGCATCCAATGCCCAGAAGTTAGCTGGGATATCCGAAAACTGAGTGGCTGGACGTTCCAAGGGTTGCTCAAACGCCTGACGAATCATCGCCGCAAACTGAGCGCGGGTGACTGGGGCGTTAGGTCGAAATGTCCCATCGGGAAATCCGCGAATGATTCCCCGTGAGGCTAGGGCTTCGATAAAGGCTTGCGCCCAATTGCCTTGAATATCTGGAAAGGTTGTGGCTTGAACGATTTGCCTGCCCCGACTAGGCGTCGATTTCGGTGCTGTTTGGGCAGGTTGAGTTGTATTTGGGGCAGAGTTTTGGGGGCGCAGGGCATCAGCCCCCAGCATGTTATTTAGGAGTGATTCTCCTAACGAGCTTTTTTGATTGGCTGGTGGGTTTGTTTGCGCTTGGGCAATACTCTCAGGACTGGCGATGTTAGCTGCCACACTGAGTAACGTGCCACCTAACACTGAACCAATGACCCGATATCCCCAATAGTGCATAGTTTTGCCGATTGGCTGAAAACAACCCTTAAACCTATATCTCCTCATCACTTTTGCTATGCTCCCGAAGCTGAGTTGTTACCTCAAAGGTACATGAGTTTTGCTGATTAATGCCTTAATTTAGCTAAAAAATTGGCGTGGATACTTCTGTTATGACCCAACAGGGTTTAAGGGAAGTCTCTATGGTTATCCAAAACTTTGACTTTTTGAACTTAAGTAGGAACGGAGACCATAAACTCCCGCCGAGCCTAAAAGCTCGCCTGTTGTGTGCCGCGTTGTGGTCAGCATGAGATTGGTAGCCACAATGAACACACCTAAACCTGTCACCTTTTCGGTTTCGTCTATCCCATCTGTTGCAGTTCGAGCAGAACTGCGAGGTCTTGAATGGGTCTTTCACCACTAGCTGAATCCCCTCCTCCTCACACTTCCTTTCCAACAACTGCACCAAAGTTCTATATAGCCAATGAGACAGCCGCCTGTTAAACAGGCGAGAGAACGTCCCTCGTTTTCCCTGTTTAACCTTCTTCAAGTCCTCTATACTGAGAACTTTTGTAGAAGACAAATCAACTTTCTTCAGAGCCTGACCCAACCGAGATTTTATTTCGGCGTGGGTATTCTTCTGACGCTTTTTAAACTCCTGAATCCGTTGATAAATATCTTGTCCAACTACCTGGGAGTCACTAAACACCACCCCGTTTTTATAGTTGGAATCCATTCCCACAACTCTACCTTGAGTTTTCAAGGGAGGTCTAACTTTCTCAAAGATAAAATCAATCCACAATCGCCCTTTCTTCAACCCCATGCGGATCGTTTTAGACATCTGCCATCCCTGAGCCAACCGTTGATTGATTACTGAGGTGGACTTGAGCGGGATAACTAACTTGGGCGCCCCCGAACCAATCAGTTTGACGCACCAATCAAAGCCCTTTTTTTTAAAGGGAGAGATAGTGACGAAGTGATAGAACAATGTAACTGTGTGCCATTTTAGCTGAGGTTTCCGTTTTCTCTGTTTCTGGTGAACAGAAAAAACACACTCACTCGCTTGTTTGGCAAGTGCTTGCCCTAAACGGGTTGTGATCCCAAACTTTTTCTTGGCTCGGTGAACTGTGGGCAGGTCAGCCAGTTTCCCCGAAAAATCTTGACGTTGCCAAAACAAGTCAACAAAATACTGCATAATTGAGTGGCATTGACCCAAAAATTCGCGCACAATTAGAAACTTACTTACATTCAAATCATTTAGGTAAACCCGTGCTGTGCGCTTCATCAAATTTTTGTTTCTTTTCGATGCCACCATTCCGTTGTTATGTATAGGATTGGGTCTTTGTACACCTGATGGAGAGAGTGTGCCAAGGTTCACCCCCAGAATCAGAGCCGCTTCGGTTATCTTATGTCGTTTTGACTTAACCCTAAATAAAAGTCTAGCAAATAAAGTCAAAATATTGAAGAATTATTTACAATGCCTCTACACAAATACACAATAGTTGCTAAAATGTCAAGCCTTGGTGAACGTGCTTACCAATTTCGCTTTTATCGCCTATGAACCTTCAGGCTGATTAAATGGTAATTTAACAATAGTAGCTGGCTTCGGCTAAGATGACACAGAGGTTCGAGGAAAGGGTATTCCAAGCCAATTGATTCAGCAACCCCACGCTACTAACGTGGAGCGTGGGGATTGCCAGAGACAAGTCTGGTGACGCAAGAGTTGAATAGACCACTAGCCATCAACTGATACACACTTCCGAATGCTTCCCCAGTTCGGATCAACTGTAAGCCTA
>NZ_JAVJNP010000220.1:0-21198 GCF_040217205.1 Coleofasciculus sp. A1-SPW-01
GCCATTGGTTAAGGTTGATATCGAGCGACAATGCCGGGTATCAGCCAAGCGTAAGCGTTAACGGTTATCGACCAAAAGTTACACCGTGGACTTATACCAAGGCAGAATTACTGATGGGTAGGTTTGTCTAGGTTTTTAGAAACGGTTCCATGTTGTTTATTTTGAGTCGAGTGATGACTTGGAAATGGCAGATGTGGATATTGCCGATGTGTTACTGGCGATCGCACGACGGATTAGTCAAAGTTTAGCAGATGTGGCGATCGCGGAACCCCAGGGATTGAAGCGGTTGCTGAAACGGACGGCGGAACTGTTGCAGACGGAGTATGATTTATCGGAGGTGGAGTTAGGCTTGCCGAAAATGCCAGGGGTTCCCGATGTGAAAGTGAAGGCGAATGACAAAGGGGCGTTGTCTTTGGCGTTCGGGATTGGTAAGATTACGGCTAAGGCACGAGCGGATTCGGGATTGCGAGAACGGCTGAATCAGTTTTTGGGACCGAAGAAAGCTGAGTTATTAGCGGCGATTAATCAGGAATTGATTGAACCTGCGATCGCGCAATTGCAACAGCAGGGGAAACGGGGATTAGTCGTGATTGTGGATAACTTGGATCGGATTGAGGGTCAAACTAAAGGTTGGGGGCGATCGCAACAGGAATATATTTTTATTGATCAGGCGGAATATTTGCAAAAGTTTAACTGCCATGTTGTTTATACCATGCCCTTGGCGTTAAAGTTTGCTGATGAATATGCTAGGTTAACCCAGCGATACAAGGAAGAACCCAAGGTTTTGCCTATGGTACAGGTGCAGCAGGTGGATGGGAGTGACTGTGAGGAGGGAATGAGATTGCTGCGGCAGATGGTTCTGGCGCGGGCGTTACCGGATTTGGACGAACAAGGGCGGTTAAATCGGGTGAATGACATTTTTGACCATCCGGAGAGTTTAGACCGCTTGTGTCGTGTCAGTGGGGGTCATGTGCGGGATTTATTACAACTGTTGATCCAGTGGTTGAAGAAGGATCTTAAACAAGGGCGGTTGACTCGTGAAACGTTAGAGGGTTTGATTCGCAGTCGTCGTAATGAAATGACGCTTACCATTGATGATCACGAATGGGGGTTATTGCGAAAAGTTCGGGAACGGAAGAAAGTGAGTGGAGATGATGGGTATCAGAAATTAATTTATAGTCGGCTGGTGTTTGAATATCGCGATCGCGGCGAGTCTTGGTTTGATATTAATCCGGTTTTGGCAGAGGCTAAGGAGTTAAGGGAATAATCATTGGTCATTTGGCTTTAAGGTAAACCGTTCTAACAATTGTTCACGCGAAAGGGTAATGAGTAGGGGGGTTAACTCTTGAGGGGGCAATTGTAACATGGGCGCGATCGCACTGGCTAATTCGGGGTCAAGTTCCCCAAATCGTACTCTCAGAAATCGTTCTACAGCTTCTTGTCTTGAGGTATCGTCTTGAATGGGCAGATTACCAAACCACAGTAAGAGTTCCTCTCGTTCAAGGTTAAATAACAGCCGAGTTAACTCTTGAGGGGGTAATTGTAACATGGGCGCGATCGTACTGGCTAATTCGGGGTCAAGTTCCCCAAATCGCACTCGCAGGAAGTTTTCCGCCATTTGTCGTTGTCCTTCCAGTCTGCCTTCAAGTCTACCTTCCAGTCTGCCTTCTTGTATCCCTTCTCGCTTGCCTTGTTCTAAGGTTTCTTCTTGCCATTTTAAATACGCTGGTGATAAGTTCATGAGCAATTCCCTGTCTTGTTCACTTAAATTTTCGCTTTCGTTGATCGTGATACGCCAGTTTGCCAGAATCTGTAGAATGGTCTGCCGATAGGGGTTCTGTTGGGGTAAAGCTACCAATTCATTGATCGCTTGTTTCTGTGTTCCGCGTTTTCCCAGAACCCTTAACCATAGTGTATCTTCAGTGACTGGCAGTTGGTTGATGGCGATTAATGCTGTTTTCAGAAATTTTGCCATGAAATATACCCCTTCTCCCCAGTCTGCTGAGGGATGGAGTTTGGCACCAAATCCGTCTAATAACCTTGGGGAACAAGAGGGTGAGAGAATCCACAAATGGTGCCAATCGGTGTCGGGGAATGAAGTTCGTTCTCGTCTGGCTTTTCGCCGCATTTCACTACGCACTGAGTTTAACTTGCTTTGGCAGTCGAGTACCTCGGCGGGGTTGGGTGGATTGCGGAAGGGTTCTAGTAGACAGGCGGTTGTTGCCATTCGCCCCAGTAATCCCAGGTTTTCGGCGGTGGTTGCTGGTGATGGGGTTGGTACAAACCAAACATCAACTTGGCGGATTTCTGGGGATATTTCGCGGCTGGTTTCGACGCTTCCTAGAGGGGCTAATAATTCCTCTAGGTATTGCTTGGCAAATTGATCGTGAGGCTTTCGTGTCATTCAAGTTTCAAATGGCGATGTGTTTGTTTAATTACTGGTTTTGATTCTTTATTGTGGCATATTGTGACGCCTTTTTTTCATTTTTTTGTGAGGATTTGAGATATAATAATTTCGCAATTTTATAATAAGTACCGTTTAAATTATGATGAACCGTTGAGGACTGAACTTAACCGCTGAGACTGTGGTAGGGGCGATCCGCTTGCATTCATGGACAATGCGATTCCATTGAATGCTTGGGTCGCCATTGGTTCACGTAGAGATGACATCTGTCTAACCAACAACAATATGTTCTGTAGGGGCGACCCGCCTGCATTAATGAACAACTCGATTCCATTCAATTTATCGGGTCGCCCTTTATTTAAGTTAACTGTAGGGGCGACCCGCCTGCATCAATGGATACTGCTGGCGAATCAGGGGTCAGACCCCTCACCCCGCTGCTCTATTCCTTCACGTCCATTCATGGTTCACGCTGAGAGGAACCCGTCAGCTTGCGCCCTAGAGCGTCGGTTCACTAATAGTAAAGAGCCTGATTTTCCGTTGAGAATGAGTACCAGAATGACCGTTTGGCGTTATAGTTGGGATTACGCTTACTGGCACTCTAGAATGAGGCATTAATTAAGGTAAGGTGTCACGCATTTAAATTGGGAGCATCCCAATTTGGCACGTTGGCTCTTTGAATGGGGCTGAAAACCTTGTATAGCACTACGAAGATACGTTAGGACATTACCCTGTTGCCTGTTGCCTGTTGCCTGTTGCCTTTTCACCTAATTTTATTGTCCTAACCTCAATGCGTAATGCTATAATTGCGTTACTTAAGGTAATGCTTTGTTCAAAACGGGATGCTCCATTTAAATTGGGAATGGGTAGGGAACAATATGGGAAGCGTGACAACGATTTGGCTGTAGAAACCTTGATATATTGTTAATTTAACTCCCTGTGAATGTCTGTTCCCAATAATAGCGCGATCGCGAATACCAAGCTGTGGGCTACTTATGTATGTTTGGGGATGAACGCTAAAACTATTACAGCATAAAGATTAATACTGGATTGAGTATATTTCTACAAAAATACTTCAGTTTAGGGCGCATCTAAACAACCCTAAAATTGAGGCGTATAAATTGCGTTCCTCTCTCGGCATTGATCTATATTTATTTATTCAAAATAGCCAAGATTGATTAAGCGTACTGCCTGCGTAGGCGG
This sequence comes from Coleofasciculus sp. A1-SPW-01, assembly GCF_040217205.1. NCBI lineage: Bacteria > Bacillati > Cyanobacteriota > Cyanophyceae > Coleofasciculales > Coleofasciculaceae > Coleofasciculus > Coleofasciculus sp. A1-SPW-01. The sequence goes on from NZ_JAVJNP010000220.1 coordinate 3,605, forward strand.
GCAAAAGAACTTGTGCGAGTCGTCGCTTTTGATAACCCATTTGACCGATGCACAAAAACGAGCTAAATTCTGAGCAGCAAGCTGTAGCAATATGCTGTAAATGCGTTTTAGCTAGCCCGGAATATCGAGTTCGTCGTAAATCTAATTTCCGCACACCTTGAGAAATTGTCCCTTCAATTCCCGCACGACAGGAGTACTTTTTCTTGAATTCTTTAGTTTTTTGCTCTTGGCGACGAGCTTTAAGTGATTCATACTCATCACGAGGTCGCAATTTCAGTTTTCTGGGTGCTTTCACGCTTTTCGTACAACGAGTTCTTTCTGGACAAAATGTACAATGTTGACGGTCAAATTCCACTTGAATGACGGGATGCTTACTTTTATCATATTCAATCCGCCATAAGCGACTTAAGCGTCCTTGGGGACATTGAGCAATCTTTTTATCCCAATCAATGAAAAACGCCGACACATCAAATCCTGTATTTAACTTAGATTGCCAACTTACATCCACCGCCGCCGGACCAATAAGCTCAACTTGATGAGCTTGATGACTTTCCACTAATTGATAGGAATCAACGTAAGCAGCATCCACATAGTGTTCACTCGGTAGCCAGTTCTTTTCGGCTAATTTATGATGAATCAATGGTGTCAAAACACCATCGGGAGTTGTCGCCACCGTTGTCTCTACATTGGTAATTATATTTGGCGTGTCCGGGTCACAAGTTTCCGTCAAGTGAACTTTATATCCTGTCCAAGTTTTCTCTCTTTTTTTTCCCTTTCTTGCCTCCGTGTCATAGGGCGATTCAATCGAGATTGAGTTGGGAGGTAATCCCGTTTTTTCTTTTTTTCTCCATAACAATCTTCCCTCTATAAATACATACTGTTGAATCCACACCCGTCTTAAGGTGGCTACGCTCTCAATTTGACGCAGCTTTTCAGCTTGTGGGTCATCTTCACGCCATAACTTTTCCAGAAGATGGTGTCCATCCCTGCCAATTAACAATGCCATTTCTTCCCGTTTGGTTTTCTCTTTGGGTAATCGATAATTCTCAAATCGTTCACTGTATCGGTCAAACCAGTCTTCTGATATAATTTCTTGTAGCCATTCCGGTGCAAGGTTAGCTATTTGATTCAGTGTGGCTCTTAGGGTTTCGCCAACTAATTCTAAACGATTAACTTGACGGATCGCCGCCACCACTTGGGTTGAGTCTGTACGTTGTTTACCACGAGTTTTAATTAATTTCTGTTCAAAAAAGTGAGACACCATCACATCCAGCAACTTATTTGATGCTTTATTTTGGCATAATCGTCCTCTAAATTCACTTAGTACCGTTGCATCAAATCCTGAATCCGTTAAGTTTAACCCCAAAGCATATTTCCAATCTATTCGACTCCTGACTGCATCGGCGGCTTGTCGATCAGTTAAACCCTCCGCAAATTGCATTATTGTGATTAATGCTAATCGAGCTGGTGAGATGGCTGATTGTCCACATCGGACAGGAAATACATCCACAAAGTCTTTGTCTTTATATAACGTGCCTAATTGATCATACATTTTCATGTATACATTCCCTTTTGGAAAAGAAGCACGCGCTACTTTAACCGTAACTTGAGGTACTTCCCAATAGTTTTTTGGATGTAGTGTCATCGTCGCCGACCATCAACTGTTCAACTTTTTGTATTATCTTACAGCGCTTCGCGCTTTTATGGAGTAGGCTATTAGCCCGCTATCCCTGAAACGGCTAGATTGATGTTGTAACTCATCGCAGAGGAAAGCGCTGTATTTATTGCTCTGAGCCCCCTTTGGGGTTTGACCCCCCATTACCCCCTAGAGGGCGCAAGCTGATGGGGTTCCTCTCAACGTGAACCCTGAATGGACGTGAAGGAATAGAGCAGCACAGTGATGGGGGTGAGGGGTCTGACCCCTGATTCGCCAGCAGTATCATCAATGGACAAGGCGATTCCACTTAATTGACTTGGGTCGCCCTCGGCTTAATCCCCGATGTCGGATAATGTTGCTTAGAATTTGAGGGTAAGTGTTTACGCGATGATGGCGCTAAAGCGCCTACTACGAACGAACTACTACGAACGAAACGATGTCGCAGCTACCTGATATTACACCGGAGAATCAAACCGAACTTGAGGAACTGGCGTTGACGCTGGACGCTTTTCAGGGTCAGTTTTTGCTGGTTTTTGCCCGATGTAATTATGACAGAGTGCGATCGCGTCTGATTCAAGTCCTCCAGGATTCGTCTCCTTTGAACATTCGCACGATTACGCTGAACCCTGATGATACGGCGCTATATCAGCGGATTCAGAGGGAGTTGCAGGGGGATAAACCGGGGGCGCTGATGGTTTTGGGGTTGGAGTCGGTGCTGTCTCTGGAGAGGATGCTGGCGGGGGCGGATTTGGTGCGGGAAGAGTTTCGTCACCATTGTCCGTTTCCGGTTGTGGTTTGGGTGACGGATTCGGTGAAGGCGCAATGGATGCAGTTTGCCCGTAATCTGGAAAGTTGGGGCGTGAGTAGTCGGTTTACGATTAGCCGTGGGGAGTTGGCGGCGTTTATTCAAGGGAAGGCGGATCAATGGTTGGCGGATGGGTTGAATTTAACGGAGATGGAGTGTATTGAACTTAGGGGAGAATTAGAGGCGGCTGAGGGGGAGTTACAGTTAGAGGATAACGGGTTAGAACCGGAATTAGCGGCGGCTTTATTCACATTATTAGGCATTTGTCAAGAACAGCAGGGAGAGATTCAAAGGGCGATTGATTATTTTGAGCAAGCCTGGGAATGTTGGCAGGAATTGCAGCGTTTTGAGTATGAAGGGATTGTTTTAAGGGAGATGGTTTATGGTTATTTCTGCCAAATTAATCGGATTCAACCTGGGACAATTTCTAGGGATGACTATAATCAGATTCAAGCTAAAATTAAGGACTCTATTCAGCAAGCCTTAACTGCCTTTCATCGGGCGCAACGTCCGGATTTAATTGCTGATTCGATTGGGGTGTTTGGTGCGGTTTTGCGGGAGTTGCAGGATTGGCAACAATTACGGGATTTGGCGGAACAGGCGTTGGTGTTTGACCAAAGGGAAAATCGCCGGGATAAATTGGCGTTGGATTATACGTTTTTGGCTGATGTTGCTTTGGCGGAAGAACGTTGGCAAGCGGCGCAGGAATTGGCGGAAACGGCGTTAAGTCACATAGAACTGATAGCTGACACCATTTTAAGTGGGGCGGTTGAAACCGCAACTACACAAACGAAACCCGCCGGAGTTTACCCTCGAGCGAAGCGAAGGGCGGGTGCCAAAACTCTTAATCTTAATTTATTGTTAGTCCGCGCAGGCGGACTTGGTTTGTCTAGCCGCGAATTCCATTCGCCAAGGAATAGGATTGATGTAGAGCTAATTAGCCGATGCTATTGGATTAAAGCGCGATCGCACGTTAATTTAGGTCAATGTTTGGCGGCGATTGAACAGTTAGAATTTGCCCATGGTATCAGTCAACCGTTATCCTATCCTCGGCTTTATCTGGATATTTTAGGCGATTTACATGATCTCTACTGGCAGACAAAAGATTATCTAAAAGCCTTTAAAATTAAACAGGAACGGCAAACCGTTGAAACCCAATTAGGATTAAGGGCGTTTATCGGTGCCAGTCGCATTCCATCGACTGTTGGGGCTGTCGGTAGCGTTGTCGGGGCGGGGGCGGTAGGGGCGCACAGACGTGCGCCCTCATCTCCTCCCCAATCTTCCGCATCTTCCCCCCTCCCCATCGCCCCAGAAATTATCGCATCGGGGCGGGAAAAAGATGTGCGGGAATTGGTGGAACGGGTGACACGGAATGATCATAAAGTTATTGTTCTTCACGGTTTCTCTGGTGTGGGAAAAAGTTCCTTGGTGAATGCGGGTTTAGTGCCAACCCTACGCCAAACAACCGCCAGTGGACAACGCATTCTTCCGATTTTGATCCAAGTTTATACCGATTGGCTACAGGAAATCGGACAGCAATTAACCGCCACGCTAGAAACACACAATATTCCCATCACTCAACCCCTCGACTCTCAAGCCGCGATTCTAGAAGCCTTGCGCCAGAGTGAAACTCAGCAGGTGCGAATTGTGTTCATTTTTGACCAGTTTGAAGAATTCTTTTTTGTGGCGAATAGAAAAGCGTTAAGAAATGAATTATTTAAGTTTTTGGGCAACTGCTTAAATATTTTACCTGTTAAGATGATCTTTTCTATCCGTCGGGATTATTTGCATCATTTGGTGGATAGACCGGGTATGGAAGCAATTGGTAATGACCTTTTGAGTAAGAATGTTCTCTATAAAATCACTAATTTTACTCCAGAGGAAGCCCAAAGCCTAATCGTTCAACTCACAGCGCGGTCTAATTTTAAGTTGGAATCGGCGTTAATTGAACAACTGGTGCAGGATTTAGCGGGAGATTATCAGAAAGTACGCCCGATTGAGTTACAGGTTGTCGGGGCGCAACTGCAAGCTGAGGGGATTAGAACTTTGGCGGAGTATCAACAGTTTGGGACGAAGGAAGAATTGGTGCTGCGCTATCTGGCGGAAGTGGTGGAGGATTGCGGCGAAGAAAATCAGCCCGTGGCGGAGGTGTTGTTGTATTTGTTGACGGATGAGAAAGAGCGGCGATTGCTGAAAACTCGTGGGGAGTTGGAGGAGGAGTTAAAGGATTTTGTCACAGTAGCGGCGAGTCAGTTGGATTTAATTTTAGAGATTTTAGTGTTATCGGGGTTAGTTTTTGTTGTTCCTGATACGCCGGATGACCGCTATCAGTTGGTGCATGATTATTTAGTGTCCTTTATTCGCCAGCAGCAAGAGCCAAAGATACAAGAAATTATCGCCCAATTGAATCGGGAACGGGAACAGCGTCAGCAGTTGGAGCGGAGTATTGAACGGGTGCGGGGAGAGTTACGCCTGGTTCAAGGGGAACGAGAACGGGTGATGGTGGAGGTGGAACAAGCGGAGCAAACGAAGCGGGAATTAGCAGAAGAGAATCGGAAAGTCTCGCGACGGGTGCGGGTGGGTTCGGTGGTATTGGTATTGACAGTAATCAGCGCCGGATTTGGGTTAGCTTGGACAGGTGCGACAGCGAATCGAGATATTCAAGAGGCTCAACAACGAGAGCAAGCAGCGCGTCAAGCTGAATTAGCTGCTCAACAGGGAGAGGAAGAAGCGAAACAAGGAGAGGAAGACGCGCTGCAGGGAGTCAAGACAGCTAGAGAGCAATTCGTAGTGGCTCAAAAACGAGAGCAAGTAGCGCGTCAGCGACTTAATGAGACAGAAAAACGGGAGAAAGAAGCGCTGGAGCGAGCCAAAATAGCCAAACAGCGAGTTGTCGCGGCTCAACAACAAGTCGCTGCTGCTCAACAGCGAGAAACCACTGCTCAACAGAATGCGGCTCAGGCTCAACAGCAAGCAGAAGCCGCCAACCGACAGGTGGAAGTGGCGAAACGACGAGAACAGGAGGCGAATGAACAGGTAGAATTAGCCCAAGCTAAAGTTAAGGATGCTCAAGAACAGTATGAATTCGCTCAAGCTTCTCTTGCACAAGCCGAAGCCGAACGAGCAGAAGCGAATAAACAAACTGAAGAAGCCCTGAAAGGGACGGAACTCGAACGGCTTGGTACACTGGCTCTACGGCAATTTAATATCTCTAAACAAACCAAAAACTCTGCAATTCCCTCTTTAATCTCAGCAATGCAGGTAGGTAAAGAACTAAAAAAACTGGTGAAAGACCGACCGATTAATCAGTATCCCGCCTATAGTCCCCTCTCCGCACTACAACAGATTCTGAATCAAATTCGCGAGCGAAATCAACTGCGCGGTCATGAAGATTGGGTTTGGAGTGTCACGTTTAGCCCCGATGGAGAGCAAATTGCTAGCGCTTCGGAAGACGGAACCGTGCGGTTGTGGGATAAAAAGGGAGCCGAATTAGCTGTCCTTCGCGGTCATCAATCTTCGGTTTGGAGTGTCACGTTTAGCCCCGATGGAGAGCAAATTGCTAGCGCTTCGTGGGACGGAACGGTGCGGTTGTGGGATAAAAAGGGAGCCGAATTAGCTGTCCTTCGCGGTCATGAAGCTTCGGTTAGGAGTGTCACGTTTAGCCCCGATGGAGAGCAAATTGCTAGCGCTTCGGGAGACGGAACGGTGCGGTTGTGGGATAAAAAGGGAGCCGAATTAGCCGTCCTGCGCGGTCATGAAGCTTCGGTTAGGAGTGTCACGTTTAGCCCCGATGGAGAGCAAATTGCTAGCGCTTCGGATGACGGAACCGTGCGGTTGTGGGATAAAAAGGGAGCCGAATTAGCCGTCCTGCGCGGTCATGAAGATTGGGTTTGGAGTGTCACGTTTAGCCCTGATGGAGAGCAAATTGCTAGCGCTTCGTGGGACGGAACGGTGCGGTTGTGGGATAAAAAGGGAGCCGAATTAGCCGTCCTGCGCGGTCATGAAGCTTCGGTTATTAGTGTCACGTTTAGCCCCGATGGAGCGCAAATTGCTAGCGCTTCGGGAGACGGAACGGTGCGGTTGTGGGATAAAAAGGGAGCCGAATTAGCTGTCTTACGCGGTCATGAAGATTGGGTTGGGAGTGTCACGTTTAGCCCTGATGGAGAGCAAATTGCTAGCGCTTCGTGGGACGGAACAGTGCGGTTGTGGGATAAAAAGGGAGCCGAATTAGCTGTCCTGCGCGGTCATGAAGCTCCGGTTAGTAGTGTCACGTTTAGCCCCGATGGAGAGCAAATTGCCAGCGCTTCAGAGGACAAAACCGTGCGCTTATGGCGCGTGGAAACGTTAGACGACTTGCTGGTTCGCGGTTGCGACTGGTTGCGGGACTATCTCCGCACCCATCCCGATGTCAGTGATCTCAATAAGTTTTGTGCAGGGGAATTAGGGGTGGCTGAATAAGGGTTGTGGTGAAGGGAAGCAGGGGGAGACGTGTAATGGCGCATTCGTCTATGAGTCTCCACTACTCATCGTTGACATTCGTATATGGGGTTTTGAGTCTGTGATGCGAGCGTTGATGGCGCTAAAGCGCAACTACGAACTAAAAATAAATCTGTGTAATCAGTGTCACTAACCTCTCACATCCCCACCCCTACCATTGCTAAAAATCTGCGAAATCAGTGTTTTGATTCAACGTCCAAAACTCATAAAATGGGGCAGAACTCTGGTCTGACTGTTGATAATTTTGCTGACGGGTAGAACTTCCCTGGAATGGCGACATTAAAATAGTTTCCAACACTTGTTCCACGCGATCGCACGATCAAAAAAAACCGTGTAACCTTTGCTGGGTAATGACTTTGGCTTAAAAACAGGACGATTGAACTAAGAGCTTGTAACATCTCGTTACAATTGACTTGGCGCGATCGCACTCAACCTGCTGAAAATCAGAATAGGGTTACTTTGTCTAGGCTGAGTCAACTCTTAACCCAGCGCGGTAGGGCTAAAATAGAATAGCAACTCTGATGATCCGCTTCATTCGCTAAGCTATGATACCAGAACTACTCGTCACAGAATTTGCCAAAATCGTTTTTGGTGCTGCTATCGAAACAGGTGTGGGTAAAGCAACAGAAAGCATGATTAGGAAAGCACGAGATACTATCATGCCCAAATTGTCAAGATATCCGGATGCTGATCGCGCGATCGCAGCCGCCCAACAGGGTTCTCAACCGGACTTAGCCAAGGTAACACAGTATTTACAAGCGGCGATGAAACAAGATCCGGCTTTTGCCCAAGAGGTGGAACGTTTAGCTGGACAGGTTGTGAACGTCAGTAGTATAGCCGATCAGCGGACTCTGAATCAAAAGAGCGATCGTAGTCACAAAACTTTTCAAAACAAAAGTAAAAACGTTGGACAAGTTGGGGATCAGGATATCTCTGCTAACAAGATTGAACATCTGGGCAATAATTTCTACTGACTACTGGTAGAAAATCAGCGCAGCACCCCACCAAATTTAGATGAAATCCGCCCCAGTACCGATAATTGGCAAGGGCGAAACTTAGAACGCCAAACCATTCGGGATTGGATAGCGGATGGAAAGACTCGCTTAATTGGAATTACGGGTATTGGTGGGTTAGGAAAATCGACGCTTGCGGCTAAGATTTACGACGAGGATAGCACAGAATTTGACGATAAAGTTTGGGCAGATATTAGCCGGATTGGGTTTACCGAGTTAGCGCGGCGCGTCTTATTGAAATTTGGAGTATCTCCGGAAACCATCGAGGCGATACCTGAACAATCCCTGGGAGATGCATTAGTCAATCATCTACGTCAGGGGCGGTATTTGCTGGTGATGGATAATCTAGAAACCCTACTGCAATCTGATGGTGAGGATAATAAGAATACGTCTATTCGTGATGAATCCTATCGGCAGTTTTTCTATGGCTGGTTGGAATGTGGCGGCAAAAGTGTGGTGTTGGTGACAACGAGAGAACGGTTGGATTTGCCACCGATTCGATGTCAATGGTTATCCTTACTAGGATTAGAACCAGTGGAAGGGGCGACGTTATTACAGGCATTGGGAATTCGAGGAACCGAGGAGGAATTAGTCGAGTTTTCCCAGAAAGTAGAGGAACATCCATTATTATTAACGCTGGTGGCTGGGTTTTTATTAGAAGAGGAAGAAGTTGATCCGCAGATTCGGTATTTGCAGCGCTATGGGTTGGCGGATATATCCCATTTGTTAACGGATGACAATTTAAAAGGATTGCATCGGGGTACAGTTGATATCTGGATGCGGCGGGTGTTAGATGAGAGTTTTGGGCGGATTAGTCAGAGAATGCAGCAATTGGTATTGGGGATATGTGTTTATCGGATTCCCTTTAATTCAGCTATGGCGTTGGTGCAAATTCATAGTCTCTCTTTTGAACGGGATTTGGAGGTATCTCAACCTCAAAATAAGCAGGAAAGATCCTCTCTAGATTCTTCCTTAGATTCTCCAGATTCTCTTAGCCCCCCTTTTGAAGGGGGGTTGGGGGGATCTAAAAGGGACAACCTCGATACCAAAAGCATTGAGAAAGATTTGCGTCAGTTGGTGAGGCGTTCTCTACTACAGGAAGAGAGAGATAAAGATGGGGGGCGATGGTTTAAGTTTCAGCCATTGATTCAGGAGTATGCGAAATGCCAAGCGGAAGATTTAACCCAGGCGCATCAACGGGCGATTGATTATTATCGTTTAAATCTTAAACAACCTCCTTGGAAAGGAATAGAGGATGTAACCGAATACTTGGAAATATTCTATCACTGGTGTGAACTTAAAAAGTATATTCCAGCTTTCAACATTCTGCACTACTGCCATGAGTTTTTAAAGTTGCGTGGGTATAATCAGATTCAGGTTAGATTGTATAATCGATTAATTTGGGAGTGGAATCGAAGCAAATCAGATTGGGTATTTGGTTCATTACTTATAGATTTAGGAAGTGCTTATTCTCATTTAGGAGAATACCCAAAAGCCATAGACTATGACAAGCAGTCTTTAGCCATATTTAAGGAAATTGGCAATCGCACTTATGTTGCTATTTCTCGGCTGAATTTGGGGAATGCTTATTATTTTATAGGAGACTATAAAAAATCAATAGAATACTCTCAGGAAGCTTTAATTTTTTTTAAAAACAATAGTGGTTATATTAGGGATAAGAAGTTCTTACAAAATGCAATTGCTGTTTGTCTGAATAATTTGGGAAATTCTTACCGTTCACTATGCGAATATCGACAATCGATTGAATACCATCAAAAATCTTTAGCTTTATTTCAAGAAAATGGTGATAAAAGTAAATCTTCTAAACCTTTGATGAATTTGGGGAGTGTTTGCCTTTTATTAGCAGACTATAAACAAGCAATTGAATACTATAAAAAATCTTTAGCTTTATTTCAAGACAATAGTGATCAAGGTGGAATCGCTAGTTCTTTGGATAACTTAGGCGTGGTTTACCGTTATTTAGGAGAATATAAAAAAGCGATAGATTATCATAAGCAGTCTTTAGTGATTAGTCAAGAAATAGGAAATCGTCTTGCAATTGCTAGTTCTTTATATAATCTAGGTGCTGCTTATTTTTCTCTAGGAGAATACCAATGTTCAATAGCATACCATCAACAAGCTTTGGCAATTGAACAAAAAATAGGCGATCGCTGCGGTATGTCACACACCTTCATAGGTTTGGGTAATACTTATAGTTGCTTAGGAGAATACCAACAAGCAACTGAATATTACCAGCTATCTATAGTAGTTTGTAAAGAAATCGGTGATTGTAATAGTCTGGCTATTGCCATGGATAATTTGGGTGTTGTTTATCATGACTTAGGACAACACAAAATTGCCATAAAATTTTCTCAACAATCTTTAGCAATTCAACGGCAAATCGGTGATCGCCGTGGTATGGCTAATTCCTTAATAAATTTAGGCAATGCTTATAACTGCCTAGGACAATACCAAGACTCTATTGAATTTTTAATGGAATCCTTAACGATTCAACAAGAAATTGGCAATCGCAGTGGTATTGCCGATGCTCTAAATAATTTAGGTAATACTTATAGTTGCTTAGGACAATACCAAAATTCAATTGAATACTATCAGCAAGCTTTAGCGATTCAAAAGGAAGTCGGAGAGCGTTGTGCAATTGCTAGATGTCTGAATGATTTAGGCAATGCTTACCATTCCCTAGAGAAATACTCACTAGCTATTGAATATCATCAGAAATCTTTAGTGATTTTTGAAAAAATTAGTCATCGCTATGGCATTGCTGTTTCTCTACATAATTTAGGCAAAGTTTACAATTCTCTAAGAGAATATCAACAAGCAATTGGATACTATCAACAAGCTTTGGAGATTCAACATAAAATAGGCACTCACAGTTTTATGGTAGAGACATTCATCGGTTTGGGTAATGCTTATAATCGCTTAGGAGAATACAAACAAACCATTGAGAATTATCAGCAGTCGTTGATGATTTTTAAAGAAATCGGAAATCGCCATGAGATTGCCAGAACTCTGCAAAAATTAGCTCAAGCCTATTATCAATGCGGTAGAGTAAAGGAAGGATTTGCTACCGCTTATCAAGCCACCCAAATATTACAAGAACTTGAGCTTCCCCTTGATGCGATGCCTTATCCCCAGTGGTTCAAATCATCGATTAAATTTGCTCAACGGGGTAAACTGCATCTAGTCTTATGCTTCATCGCGGGATTAATCGCATTTCCCTTTGCCCTACTTGTATTTACCACCCTAATCCTATGGCGAATCATCCGCGTCTTCATCAAGCGCCAGCCTCAGCACCCATGACAAACAATCGAACAGATAAACCACCTATCATATAATTTCCACCTACTTCTCCCAACCTCGACAAATTCCCCTCAATACTGCCAATCCCTCTGCGTACCTCTGCGTTTCCCTCTGCGTCCTCTGCGTTAAAAAAACATCATGTCGATACCGACACATCAGACATTATAAGGCACTAAAGTGCCTACTACAAACTAGCGCGAACACGGATACCCTACTACGTTACAACCTGTCATTCTGACCAAAGGGAAGAATCTCATCAGATGTGTAAGCGACGGTTCTTTCACTTTGTTTATAAAATGGATTATTCAAACCTACATGGGCGGGTTTAGCCATGTAGGGTTGGCATTGCCCACCAGCATACCAGTCAGTACCATTCATCCTAGGGTGACGTTTGTCGTCAGCGATGGGATTGGAATCGGGCGCAAGGATGATACCCCGACAAGGCGGCAAATAAACGGGAGCTTGTAACATCTCGTTACAATGGACTTGGCGCGATCGCACTCGACCTGCTGAAAATAATAAGGATAGAGTTAAGGGTTCCTCTAACCCTATACCCTCTACAATGATGAACGTCAGATTCAAGGAGTATCCGCCTAATGTTGCCATACGTCCTCGCGTTGGTTATCGGTCTTGGTAGCTTTGCCTATTACATGGCAGCATTCTTTTTTCCCGAAGTCCACCGTAAAAGCGACTTTGTATGGAGTGGTGTAGGATTTTTCTACGCCCTCGTCTTGTGGGTGTGCGCCGGACGGATTACGGGGGCGGTACTCCTGAGTCAAATCGCTAGTGTATCCCTATTGGGATGGTTAGGCTGGGAAACCTTAACCCTGCGACGACAGTTGGCTTTACCCGAAGCCCAAACCGAAATTTCGCCCCAAGTTCAGCAGAAAATCGTTGGTTCTGGGATATTCCAATTGGCAAAAAGTCTAGTGGTTCAACCCGTCGCCCGAAGATTCCAGAAACCGCCCGTGACGCCAACCCCAGTCGCGACACCAGAACCTGCAACCGAACCCGCCACGCCAGAGACGGAAATCGCCACAGCAGAAACGGAAATTGGTGAATCCTTCCCAGAAACAGTGACAGAGATAACAGAGGAGATTAAACAGCCAGAAGCAAGTGATGTTCCTGTGTCTTCTTCCACAGAGGGAACAGAGGAAGCCGTCACAGAACCCGTAATGGCGGATATTACCGAATCGGCTGAAGTTACGGAAACCGATGAAACAACGTCAACAGAACAAGTTCAAGAATCGGTAGTGGAAACAACCCCACCAGAAGCGATAGAGGAGATTGCGCCAGAAGAGTCTCTATCTGAAACTCCTGTAGCAGAACCAACGATAACTGAACCCACTGTTGCTGAAACTCCTGTAGCAGAACCAACGGTAACTGAGACACCAACAACAGAGAATCCTATCGAACCCACGAACCCACCCAAACAACGCGGGGGAATTAGTGGATTTTTCAATAATCTCTTGGGTAAAAGTAAAGAGAAACCCGCTAAACCACAGGAACCCCAGACAGTATCTGAGGATATTCCCCCCTCACCCGAACCCGAACGCCCTGAATCCAGTCAGCCAGATACCTCACTCCAGGAATCCCCAACTCCGAGTCAGGATATAGAAGAGACAGCCGTAGCCGAGGAACCCCTAACTGTTGACACTTCCCCAGTCACAGACACATCACCACCGGAACCAGAACTCCCCCAAAACCAAGACAGCCAACCTCCAGAAACTCCAGAAGAATTCGCCGACTCGGAACAACTCATCCGCCCAACTCCACCCCAACCGGAACCAGTAGACGGGGCGAACCCTTCCCCAGAATCAGAATCCTTAGAGACTCCAGACGCAGACATTACCCCAGAAGCGCCCTTATCCCCCTCGGCTGAACCCATGGATGAAGGTGATTCTAAAACTCAACAACCTCAAAATTCAGAAAATCCTCCCCAGTAAAGTTGAAAGGATGGCAAATTCTCACCCATAATGTAGGGATAGATAAAACTACTTATTGTAAAAAGGAGTAATCGGGACTAATCCCGACTCCCCTAAACGTAAAACCACTAACCAACAGGTCGAACTGTGACAGAAGCTAAATCCTACAAAGACACCGTAAATCTGCCCCAAACTGAATTTAGTATGCGGGCAAACGCGGTCAAACGGGAACCGGAACTCCAACAATTTTGGCAAGACCAACAAATTTATCAGCGACTGTCACAGACGAATCCCGGTGATAGTTTCATCCTGCATGATGGTCCCCCCTACGCGAATGGGGCGCTGCATATGGGACACGCCCTAAATAAAATTCTTAAAGATATCATCAATAAATATAAGCTGCTGCAAGGGTATAAAGTTCGCTACATTCCTGGCTGGGATTGCCATGGCTTACCCATTGAACTGAAAGTCCTGCAAGCCATGGACGCCGAAGAACGCCAAGCCCTAACCCCGATAAAGCTGCGACGCAAAGCCCGAAAATTTGCCCTGAAAACCGTTGATCAGCAACGCCAAGGGTTTCAACGCTATGGTGTATGGGGAGACTGGGATAATCCTTATCTCACCTTAACCCCCGAATACGAAGCCGCCCAAATTGGCGTATTTGGTCAGATGGTGCTAAAAGGGTATATCTATCGGGGAATGAAACCTGTTCATTGGAGTCCCAGTTCCCAAACCGCCTTGGCAGAAGCGGAGTTAGAATATCCGGAAGGACATACCTCCCGCAGTCTTTATGCCGCATTTCCCCTGACCAAAGCCACGGATTCAGTGGAAGCGAAGCTAAAACCCTATTTAGTAGATTTGGGCGTAGCAATTTGGACAACTACCCCCTGGACAATTCCCGGTAACTTAGCCGTAGCGGTGAATCCCGAACTCACCTACGCGGTTGTAGAAGTGTCGGAGAAATCAGCCAGTCAGGAGGCGGAGAAATCCTCGAAACCCAGTAAGACAAAGGCAAAAGGATTTGCCCCCACTCAAGACGAGGACTCCCTAGAATCAGAATCAGCCGACTTCGACACAGAAGCTGAAGGGTTTAAATACTTAATCGTAGCGGCGGAATTAGTGGAACGCCTCTCTCAAACCCTGGATAAAGACCTAACCGTCAAAACCACGCTAAAAGGACAGGAATTAGACCAGTGTACCTATCGCCATCCCCTGTTTGACCGAGAGAGTCCGATTGTAATTGGTGGCGATTACATTACCACAGAATCGGGCACGGGATTAGTTCATACCGCACCCGGTCATGGTCAAGAAGATTATATCGTCGGTCAGCGCTACAATTTACCGATTATCTCTCCCGTAGATGGAAATGGAGACTTTACCACCGAAGCGGGACCCTTTGCGGGGTTAAATGTGCTGCGGAATGCGAATCCTGCGGTGATTGACGCCCTGAAAGAGGCGGGTTCCTTCCTGAAAGAGGAAAACTACGTCCATAAATATCCCTACGATTGGCGCACTAAAGAACCAACAATTTTCCGGGCGACGGAACAATGGTTTGCGTCGGTGGATGGCTTCCGGGAAGAAGTGATGAAAGCAATTCAATCCGTTGATTGGATTCCTTCCCAAGGAGAAAACCGGATTACCGCCATGGTGTCGGAACGTTCGGATTGGTGTATCTCCCGCCAACGGAGTTGGGGGGTGCCGATTCCGGTGTTTTATGACGAGGAGACGAATGAACCTCTGTTGACAGAAGAAACCATCGCCCACGTCCAAGGGATTATTGCTGAAAAAGGGTCAGATGCGTGGTGGGAATTGCCCGTAACCGAATTATTGCCCGAATCCTACCAGAATAATGGTCGCACCTACCGCAAAGGCACCGATACGATGGATGTCTGGTTTGACTCCGGTTCCTCTTGGGCGGGAGTTGTGCAAGAACGTGAGGAATTATCCTACCCTGTCGATATGTACCTGGAAGGGTCAGACCAACATCGGGGCTGGTTCCAATCCAGTATCCTCACCAGTGTGGCGACAAATGGTTGTGCGCCCTATAAATCGGTATTAACCCACGGCTTTGTTCTGGATGAACAAGGACGTAAAATGAGTAAATCGGTGGGGAATGTGGTAGACCCTGCGACAATTATTGAAGGCGGAAAGAATCATAAACAGGAACCGCCGTATGGTGCGGATATGCTGCGGTTGTGGGTGTCGTCGGTGGACTATTCGGTGGATGTTCCCATTGGTCAAGGAATACTGAAACAGCTTTCCGATATTTATCGCAAGATTCGCAATACAGCGCGATTTTTATTAGGAAATCTGCATGATTTTGACCCCGCCAAAAATGCGGTGGCGTATGAACAGTTACCGGAATTAGACCGCTATATGCTGCACCGGATAACGGAGGTGTTTGGTGAGGTGACTGAGGCGTTTGAAAGCTATCAGTTTTTCCGTTTCTTCCAAACGGTGCAGAATTTCTGTGTGGTGGATTTGTCTAACTTTTATTTGGATATGGCAAAAGACCGCCTGTATATTAGTCATCCCGATTCGGTACGACGACGCAGTTGTCAGACGGTATTAGCGATCGCATTGGAAAATTTAGCCCGATCAATCGCCCCTGTATTATGCCATACAGCAGAAGATATTTGGCAATATCTGCCTTATCCCACACCTTATAAATCGGTGTTTGAGTCGGGATGGGTGCAGTTAGATGAAACCTGGAAAAAGCCGGAATTGGTGGAGAAATGGACAAGGTTACGGGCGATTCGCACCGAAGTAAATAAGGTATTAGAACAAGCCCGGGCGGAGAAAATGATAGGTTCTTCTCTAGAAGCGAAAGTCTTGCTTCATGTCCCCGATACGCAATTACGCCAACAGTTGCGGAAATTAAACCCCAGTGGGATTCCCCGCCTGTGGTTGCAAACCCCGAAACCGGAACTGATGGTGAGGGAACCGGAACCGGAAGCAGTATTAGCTTCAGAAACGTTGTCCTCAGACACAGGGGAACAAGAGTGGAATGTTAATCAAATTCTGTCTACTGTCTTGACGACACTACGCCAGGTGTTCAGCGAAAATCAGCGCGTATGGTTAACGGTGGGAGTCGTGGTAGGGGTACCGATTACCTTAAAAGTAACCGCAACCGTATTAGCTTCGATCGCCCGTTTACCCTTATTGGCTGATATCCTACAATTGGTGGGAGTGGGCTACAGTGCTTGGTTTATCAATCGCTATTTACTCCGCGCCCCCAATCGGCAAGAATTAGCAGAAAAAGCGCGATCGCTAAAAACTGAGGTATTGGGTGAAGGTTCTCCCCAACCGGAACCCGAAACGGCGGAACCTGAAGCCGCACCCCCAGCGCCAGTACAACCCCAACCCAGAATTCTAGGGGAACGGTTTACGGTTCTCAGTAACGGGGTAGATGAGTTGCGCTATCTATTTTTAGCCTCCCAAGTTGAGGTGTTAGATTCCCCGGATGCGATTGAAAATGCGGACTATCGCAGTCAGTCGGAACAGGTTTGGGTAGGGATTGTCAAAGCTGAAGGAGAAAAGTGCGATCGTTGCTGGAATTATTCACCTTTTGTGGGTAAAATTATCGAGCATCCCACGATTTGTGAACGGTGTCGGGCGGCGTTAGCGGGTCAATGGTAAATTGTTATTTGTCATTGGTCATTTGTCATTCGTCATTCGTTCAATCAAGGAATTATCGCCTTCACAATTGGCTTTGCCGTATTTATAGCTGTCGCCAGTAGTGTTAGGACAGTATTGATTTGTAGAGACGTTCCGGCGGAACGTCTTCAGGAATTGTGTTGATCCTAACAGATTTGTCTACTGCTATATGGTGATAAGCTGTTCGGCATTTAAACCTTAATGTCAATAATAGCGAAAGCCTTGTAGTGCGTTTAGCGAAGCCATGCCGCAGGCTTTGCATCTTGCTCGCTACTAATACCCAATTTAAATGCATGACAGCTTAAGGAAAAGGTACTGAATGTTCAGTCACCAACAAAAGTTCCGCCACCCAGCGAGAGTTTAGCGTTAAAAGTACCCTGAATCTCGGTTGCCATTTTCGGTACGCACAGATAGAGTTTTCCTGGTAGGTAATCTCCCTGTCGCTGACCAATCTGCAAAAATACTTGGTAATCTAGGTCGTCAAGTGTACTGTAATCCCACAACGTATAATGATCGACATCCGAATCCTCTTGCAGGTTCTTCACATACTCCGTTGCATCAACACGATAATCCCAGATACTTTCGCGTTCTGTGCCGTATCTTCCTCCGTAAGCATAGGTTGTTCCTTCCGCCTTGGAGGTGTTGTATTCTATTGGTTCTACAGGAGATGAAGCACCAATGAGTATGTCAAAGACAAATCGCACTGTGATTGCCTGGGG
>NZ_JAVJNP010000221.1:0-7571 GCF_040217205.1 Coleofasciculus sp. A1-SPW-01
CGAATTAATGACATGATTGAAAGTAAGAAACAGTTGGCTGAACAGACGGTAGAAGCGGGTGAAAACTGGGTCACGGATATGGATACGGATCAGTTGCGATCGCTGCTATTGCTTGATCGCACGGCGGTGATTGATGAGTAAAGAAGGAGTGCGATCGCACTGTTGGATAAGTCATCATCTTGAGAAACGGTGTCCCGTCTTTGGTCGATTGGCGAATCGTTTCATTATAGAGAATCGCGCCACTGATGTAATTCTCCTGATAAGCTGTCATGCATTTAAATTGGGTATTAGTAGCGAGCAAGATGCAAAGCCTGCGGCATGGCTTCGCTAAACGCACTACAAGGATTTCGTCATTATTGACATTAAGGTTTAAATGTCGAACAGCTTATCAACTCTTGATAATTAGCTAAAACTCTTTCCATGTCGCATAAACACAGTATTCAAACAGTTCTTTCTTGCTGTTTCGCTTGCGAACAACGTTACTACCAATATTGGTATATCCAAGTTGGTGTAAGGATTCTTCCAAAAGCTTTTCCGTCTTGACCGGAATCCCATAGAACGAGGAATTACCGACAATGTATGAAAGCACTGCATTATCCCGTAAGTTGTGACGCAAATTATCAAAATGTAAGTACATATCATAGAAATATTTCTCGACATACTTTGCCATAAGCCGAGCATTCTTATTTTCTGATTCCCCAATTTGGGAAACAATCCTGTTCAACGAAGCTGACCATTCGATTTCATTAGAGTCCCAATTCTGTAATCTACTCGTCGCCACCCCCCACGTTCCTCCAATAGCTTGCCAGTCTATCTCACCTGCTTCTTTGGCAGTATCTAGAAACTTTGTCCAATACATATACGGACGAAGTTCACGAATGTAACTCATCCGGTTGGGGTAAGGTGGTGAGGTTACGACATGAGCATATTTCATGTCATTGGATACAGAGTACCGGGAATCAGCATAAAATACCGTTGCTTTACCCGCTAAAGGGTGACTAATACTATTAATTATCGCTTCCAGAATACTTTGGTAAAGTTGTTCAATTTGTTCAACTTCATACCGAGTAACTTGCTCATGAAACGACATAGACACATGATTAAAGGCAGCGGAAGAGGTTTCAATCACTAAACGGCAAAAAGCCACCCATGCCAACGAAGAAACATCCCCTTCTTTCGGTTCACCAAATTCGCTGACCAAGGCTTGTCGAAGTGCTGCTATAATTTTTAAGGTATGTGTACTCCACCAGCGAGTAATATTATAAATATTAGGAGTCCAGCAATCTTGATCAATCAGACCTTTACATTGATAAATGGTTCTTTTAATTCTCTGATTCAAGTCATCCAGTTCCGAGACCGAATAATTCCGGCATTTGGCATTACCCAGCCAGATCAGAAATCTATTAATATCTAAACAATGAGCTTGTAATCCCTGTTCAGCAGCAACTAAACCCGTTGTTGCTGTCCCAGAGAAAGGGTCAAGGATGAATGATTCAGAGGGAATCTTGTCAATAATCTCTGACACTAATTTGACTGAGTAGGCAGGGGTGAGTCGTAACCATCCATGCCGTCCAAGTTTTTGGTTGTATTTAAAGGTATAATCTGACCTTTGCTTAACCTTAAGAGCCATTATTCAGCACTCAGCAATGTTTCCAGAACCTCATGGATCTCATGCTTAATATTATCTGATTTTCTCTGAAAAAAATCTGCCTGGTGCTTGGCGAACTTTTAAGTATGCTCGCCATTATTAACATTAAGGTTTAAATGCCGAACAGCCTAGGATTGATGTGATTTTAGGGGTACGATATATCGTACCCCAATCAACTTAGGGATCGATCCAACGATCATCCGCTTTAATCAAATTAATTAACTCCTCAACTCCCTGATCTTCCGGCACCTTTTTAATCTCCTCCCGTCCCCGATATAGGGAAATATAACCCGGTTGCTTACCTACATAACCGTAATCCGCATCTGCCATTTCCCCCGGACCATTGACAATACACCCCATCACGGCAATATCTAAACCTGTCAGGTGTTTCGTCGCTTCCCGAACTTCGTGGAGTACGTCTTCTAAATTAAATAAGGTGCGCCCGCAGGATGGACAAGCGACATATTCCACCATGGTTTTCCGCAATCCCAAAGCCTGGAGAATGCTATAGCAAACGGGGATTTCTTTTTCTGGCGCTTCCGTCAGAGAAACGCGAATGGTATCGCCAATTCCTTCCGCTAATAGCGTACCAATACCCGCTGTAGACTTAATTCGCCCATATTCCCCATCGCCGGCTTCTGTAACACCCAGATGCAAGGGGTAATCCATCCCCAACTCATCCATGCGCCGTACCATCAACCGATACGCCGCCAGCATGACGGGGACACGGGAGGCTTTCAGGGAAATCACCAGATTGCGGAAGTCGAGTGATTCACAGATGCGGATAAATTCCAGCGCTGATTCCACCATCCCTTCTGGGGTATCGCCGTAGGTAAATAGCATTCGTTCAGCCAGGGAACCGTGATTCACCCCAATTCGCATCGCTTTCCCTTGATCCCTTAGGGAAATGACCAGAGGTGCTAAAGTTTCCTTGATCTTTGCCCCAATTTGTTCAAATTCAGCTTGAGTATACTCCGTGCGATCGCTCTTTGGTTTCTCAAAGACGTATAACCCTGGATTAATCCGCACTTTATCCACATGCTTGGCGACTTCTAGGGCGATTTTCATCCCGTTGTGGTGAACATCCGCCACCAAGGGAACTTCTTGGTACGTCTGAATCAGTTTCTGTTTAATTTGGGCGAGGGCTTTGGCGTGCGCCATACTGGGAACTGTGACTCGGACTATCTCACAGCCAATTTCATGCAAGCGGCGAATCCCAGCCACTGAACCCTCAAGATCTAAGGTATCTTCATTAATCATCGACTGCACCACCACCGGATGTCCGCCCCCAATCGTGATATTCCCGACGGATACCGGGCGGGTTTGGCGACGGTGGATAACGGTATCCAATGCTGGGGGTTTGGCAGCCGTTTGAGGGGTTGGAAGTGTTTGCATAACCATCGGGATAATTTCTGTAACTAGACTATCTGTATGTTTTCTATTATCCCAGAGTGCCACAGTTGGGGCGTTTTTGGGTTAAGGCAAGAGAAAGTGCGATCGCGTGAATCACAACGACAATGGCTTGAATCGAAATGATTACCCTATCAAGCCGTAGCGATCGCGCAATTTCTGCTGAGGGTGCTACTAGGTAATAGATTATTTTACTCCCGTAGACTTGGAGGATTATCTTCTATGTAACGAACCAGTTTACGTCACAATAGTATCTTGAGTTATACAGCGTATTGCAAGTTCGTGAGGTACAGTCTTTACCCTCTGATCAAGTAGTAGCACTATGTAGGTGTACTTCATTTACCTGCAATCTGCTGTAAATCTTGCCCACCCTACCTAAATTTTGCTGATTGAGACGGGTAAAAGATGTGAGTTTAATCCTATTTAAACTAATCGGGAAAATCAGGAATTACCCACTTAGGGGGTTCCATCAGTTTCTTCCGTCGCGCCTCCTCAGCTATCTCATACATTTTATCCAATGACGTCTCATTGATAAATGTTGAAGCTTTAGCCGCATACTCCCTGTGGGGACATTTATCACCCAATACACAACCATTGACGCAGGCTTCAGCACAGTTTATGGTAGGTTCCACTTCTCCCCTCCTTATTTACAGCTTCGTCGGACAATTTTCAACACTATATCTTATTTCTCTATATTTACAAATTTTAATGCATTTATCCAATTCTGGAGAATATAGTCTTCTTGTTTGACAAATAGCTTATGCTTTTTCACAATTTTATGCCGACTATTCTTTGACATAAGACATAAGACGAATCTCTATCTCAACCGCTTCTTTTCCCCTTGATAGCGCAGCCACTCACCCACAAAGGCAATTGCCCCAGATGCGCCAATTAAAATTACACTCAAGGCATTAATATCGGGTTTAACTCCAGTACGAATGCGGCTAAAAATTTCCATCGGTAGCGTTGTCGATCCGGTTCCAGCCGTAAAGCTAGCAATCAGGAAATCGTCCATACTCAGAACAAAGGAAATTAAACACCCCGCAATTATGGCAGGCATCAATTCGGGCAACAACACTTTAATAAATGCTTGAAACGGAGTTGCGCCTAAATCGAGTGCGGCTTCTTCCAAATATGGATCAAGACTAGAAATACGCGAAGAGACGACAAAGGCAATGTATGCCAAACAGAATACCACATGGGCTGCCACAATTGTCCACAAGCTTAATGGCGTGCCAATCACCGCCAGAAATACCAGAGTCGCCACTGCCATTGCGATATCGGGAATAATCAACGGTAAGTAGGATACCCCACGATATAACCCCTTCCCCATAAATTGATAACGCACCAACCCCACCGCCATCAACGTGCCAATCACGGCAGAAATAACCACAGCCACAAAAGCAACCGTCAAGCTATTTTGCAACGACTTCAGCACCCGTACATCACTAAATAGCTTAATGTACCACTTCAACGTAAATCCCTGCCAATTGGCACTATAGGCTGACTCATTAAAGCTATAAAATGTCAAGACCAAAATCGGCAGATACATATAAAAAAACATCAGCAAAGAAAATATCCCTTGCCAAGAAAAGCTCGGCTTTAGTTTAGATGATTGCATCTCGACGGGAAGTTCCTCCTGCTGATGGCTTACTGAGTCTGTCATCTAATGCTGCTGGAAAATGGTTAAATAAATCGGGTTAACTGGATACGGTAACGCTCTTTTTTGGTTATGCTAACATCTCCAACTTGCAAGCGCCCTTTACCCCGAATCGCGATTAAGTCACCCGGTTTAACCGAGTAACTGGCTTGGCTAACCTCTTTCCAGTTTACCCGCACATCACCCGCCCCAATCAAATCTGCCATCTTACTACGGGATGTGCCAAATCCGGCTGACGCGATCGCATCTAGGCGCATCGAGGCTTCGACTGTCGTCATTTCTTTCTTCTTCGGTTCTCGAATCTTGAGTTGACTCAACTGAATCGGTCGAGTTTTCACCGGAACCGAACGCACTTGAGTTAGCTGCGTCTCCAGAAACGGGACAATTTCTGGAATCACAATCACTTGAGCGCCGCGTTCGCCTAAAACAATAATATCGCCAACTTTCTCTCGCACAATCCCTGTTCCCAGAATCGCGCCCAAGAAATCCCGATGGGTGGCTGGATCAAAGAGAAAATTACCCTCAATATCTAACGCCGCTACCTCAACCTGAGACTGATCCAGAGGTAATTCTTCACGGGTGATCCCCAGCCGTTGACGTTCAGCTTGAGGATATCCTCCCCATGGTAAAAGTTGTACCTCCGTCAACCGCGCAAACTGCTGCTGAATTTCCACCAGTACAGGCGGTGAGAGGAAATCGGTTAACACCACTTCCCAAGTTTTGATCGCTTGTTCCGCTTGATCAATCACACGGGCAACCGTATCACGATTTTCGACGCCTTTGAGTAAGTCCTCTCGTGGCAACATGGGAATAATGAATTATGAATTATGCTTAATCTTGTAATTGTATTTCATCCCGGAAAAAATCGCTAGAGTTCTACTATGGCGCACCCTCTGATGTCGCTGTTTTCCCTACGAGTTTTAATCCTAACGGCTACAACCTTGTATCAAGCGATCGCCTGCTGGCGAGAAGATCGTACACCACCACCGGGTCAACGGGTGGATGTGGGCGGTTTCTGCTTGCATTACGTTACAGCAGGAACCGGATATCCAACCGTTGTACTCGATCATAGTTTGGGCGGAGTTGAGGGCTATTTTTTGGTGGATGAATTGGCGCAACTTGCGCGGGTTTGTATTTATGATCGTGCGGGTTTTGGCTGGAGCGATCACAGCCCCCATCCTCGCACCAGTAATCAGATTGTCACCGAACTTGACCAGATGTTGACCCTGGCGGGTTTAGAACCTCCCTATATTTTGGTGGGTAACTCTTTTGGCAGTTACAATATGCGTCTTTACGCCCATCGCTACCCTGAAAAAGTTGTAGGATTAGTCCTGACTGACGGGTTACATGAATCAGCGATGTTAAAAATGCCCCTAATCCTGCGCGGATTACAATTGTTCTTTGCGTCAGGCTTTATCCTATCCGTTCTGGGAGCAACATTGGGCATCATTCGTCTGCTAAATATAATTGGCGTATTTGAATTAATCAAACCAAAATTACGTCAGTTTTCCCTGGATTCTCGTCAAGCGGTAAAACGCTCTTTCTGTCGCCCCAAACACTGGGTAACGATGACCCGAGAAATCTTGAGTTTAGATACAAGTGGTCGCTAAGTCCGCTGCGCTAGTCATCTTAAGGATCTGCCGATTGTTAGTCTTAAAGCCTCTTCATTTTTCATCCCTTCATTCCTAACTGTTTTGATGCCATTGAAAGCCGCCAATCGATTACGCGATCGCATCCACGATGAGTTAGCTAAACTCTCGACAAATTGCATACAAATCTCGGTTGAAAACAGTGGTCATTTTGTCTGGGTGGATCAACCGGATGCGATTATTAAAGCCGTAAAACTTTTATTAGAAAGACTGGACTCTTAACTAGGTTTCATTGATTGGCAGGTTGCTAGCTTCTCGTACATAATGTGTCCCATTTCCATCCCGGGTTCTCCAGTTGGGAAAATTGCCTGAATCCAGTAGGGGTTTGGTAACCAAACCCCTACTCGGAGGGGAACTACCCCTAGAGCGTCGGTCAAGTATTCCGAGAAACCGGGTTTCTCGTGAGGATGACAACGAAATATCCAGCTTTCACCCAAAGAAACCCGGTTTCTAGACCGATGTCCTAGATTAGAAACATCCTATCTAATTTGAACTTGAGATTTTAGATAGCCGATAAACCCTGTCACTCGGTATATCCTTGAATCGTCTCCGGCTCAAATCGCTTCAGTAGCGGGGTAGCTTGGCGAATTAAGTCCTCCGAACCTTTAACAACAATGATATATTTCCCCTGATTGAGACGATTGCGATAGGGGAGTGCGTCACCACTACCCAAGGCAATGCCAACTCCGCCACCAACAAAAAAGCTGCCCATTGCTGCCGCGATCGCACCGAAGATACCGCCAATGATATGATTCCCTATGGGACTTATCGGTAGAATTTCGATTGCCGTGAGTAGGTTAAAGGCATATCCAGCCGCAAAGCCAAAAGGCAGCAACCAGTAGGCGAGTTGCTTAACTTGCTTAATTGCTTGCAGATTCGGGTCAATTAAGCCAAACTCATCAGCACTTTGATAGCCTTTCCCCAGAATCGTGACTTGATTCAGCGGCAAGCCTCTTTTTTCCAGAACTGTGTAAGCTTCTTCGGCTTCAATGCGATTTTTCAGGACAGCAATCAGGTAGTTCATAGTATCAGATAGAGCTAAATCGTTACAGAGGCTTCGGAAGTGAACTACCCATCGCTGACTTTCAGTACAGCGTGGGCTTCTGATTTCGCTGGGGAATGCCGCAGCTTAGACTTACGCCCAAGCTTTGGTCTTACTTCCCCTCCGTCAGCAGCAGTCCCAGTCCCTGAGACCGATAAGATT
>NZ_JAVJNP010000222.1:0-16108 GCF_040217205.1 Coleofasciculus sp. A1-SPW-01
TTATACCAACGGGGGTTACAGACGCGATGAAAGAAGCGTCTGTACAAATGGAAGTGCTACGGGTATCGAACCCTTGCACTTCCCGCTCTCCCCCTACCCCTTACTTCGTTGAAGGGGTAGCCCCTCGCGATTCGGGTGGGAGGGCAGAGGGAGCTGGGGAAGCTGGGTTCGTAGTAGGCACTTTAGTGCCAGAAGCGAAGACAGCGCTTACTACAAACTCTAAAGTCAGTGGCATTCGACCTAAATCACTCTGTTGGATGAGTCAAATGGGTGATGTTGAACTCGTTACTTCTGCCATACCTTAAAGAAAGGTTACATCTTCCCCAGCTTCCAGACGTGCCGTGGCACTGCATTGCCTCCTCATACCAAATCCACCTTTATACATACATTTATTTATACCTTGAGTCCTATTGCCTGTTGCCTGTTGCCTTGTCCCCACCATACAGGGGGGTAGTTGACCCGAAGCATCAACCAACCGCTTGGTCAAGATTGCGCTACAATGTAAAGTAGTGTTAAGTAAAGTAACCAAATATTCATTAACTTAATCTTTACAATTAC
Organism: Coleofasciculus sp. A1-SPW-01; assembly: GCF_040217205.1. Lineage (NCBI taxonomy): Bacteria > Bacillati > Cyanobacteriota > Cyanophyceae > Coleofasciculales > Coleofasciculaceae > Coleofasciculus > Coleofasciculus sp. A1-SPW-01. The sequence continues at coordinate 559 of NZ_JAVJNP010000222.1, forward strand.
AAAGCTAGCGACCTCGATCCGTCAAAGAGGAATAACAGTGACTCAGACAGCACCAAATCCCAAGAAAAGCCAGTTGAATCGTTCTTCTATCGCCAAACCTGTCGAACTCAAACAGGATGTCGATGTTGTCTTCTATCTCCCTGATGCTGAAGCCGACACTTATGCACAAGATGCAGGTTCCTCTCCCCAATCTGGAACCGAGGACGCCAAAAAAGGCTGGCTATCTGGAGGAAAAGGGCTGTTTTTAGGCATCGGCATTGGTGTCCTCTTAGCGTTAGGGGCGACGCGCTTAGTCTCGTCTCAACAAGCAGACGCCCCAACAGCAGAACCTCCCGTCGCCACATCATCTGCCCCGAGTCAAAGCGTAACTGTAGCCCAAGTGACATCCGAGAGTGTCAACCGCCGCTTAGACGCCACCGGAAGTGTCGCTGCTTTTGAAATGAGTCCCGTCTTGTCTCAGGCGACAGGCTTACAAATTCAACAGGTGTTGGTGGAAGAAGGACAAGTTGTCAAAGCTGGACAGTTATTAGCCCGCCTCGATGATTCGGTACTCCAGGCACAATTACGCCAAGCCCAAGCATCTGTGGCTCAAGCCGAAGCCCGCCTCGCGGAACTTCGGGCAGGTTCCCGTAGTGAAGAAATTGCCCGTGCTAAAGAAGTGGTGAGCAGCGCTGAATCTGCTGTTGCAGCCGCCGAGTCAGACTTAGAATTAGCTAGAACCCGGGTCGATCGCAATAAAAAGCTGCAAGCTGAAGGTGCTATTGCCCGCGATCGCTTAGATGAAGTCTACAATCAAGAACGCAGCTATCGTTCCCAACTCGAACAGGCACAAGCCCGGTTACGAGAAGCCAATCAGCAACTTGCCCAACTTCAGGCGGGACCTCGGCGGGAAGTGATTACCCAAGCCGAAGCCCAACTCGCCCAGGCACAGGCGCAGGTGCAATCCACGATGGCACAACTCAACAACACCCGTATCGTGGCTCCTGTGAATGGTAAAATAGCTGAACGGAATGCTCGTGTGGGAGATGTCACATCTGGTTCCCAAACTCTCTTCAAAATTATTGAAAATGGACGTTTAGAACTGATTGCCACTGTTCCTGAAACTCAACTTCCCCAAATTCAACCCGGACAATCGGTAACGATTACCTCAGATGCAGATAAGAGTTTGCAACTGTCGGGAAAAGTTCGGGAAATTGACCCGATGATTGATGAAGCCTCCCGTCAGGCGAAGGTGAAGATTGATTTACCTGCCTCAGCATCATTAAAACCAGGTATGTTTTTACGGGCGTCAATTACTACCTCAGCCGCCCCAGGGTTAACGGTACCGGCTAAAGCCATCTTGCCTCAAAGTGACGGGAGTGCGATCGCCTATATCTTGCAACCCGATAATACAGTGAAAGCCCAGTCTGTTGAGGTGGGTGAACCTCTGAGTGATAATCGGGTGGAAATTAAAAGTGGGTTATCTGTAGGCGATCGCGTGGTAGTTAAAGGTGCAGCTTATTTAAAAGATGGCGATACCGTTGAGGTGGTTAACTGATTCGATAAACAGGATTTTGATTACCCGGTAGGGGTTTGGTTTCCAAACCCTCTTTGGTTTCCAAACTACTAACGAAGTTTATGTCTTTTCATCTCTCTGCTTGGTCAATTAAAAAACCTGTTCCGACTATCGTCTTATTCCTAATTTTGGGCATCTTTGGTTTGGTGTCCTTTTTTCGCTTAGGAATTGACAGTAATCCGAATATCGATATTCCCGCCGTGATGGTGACGGTGACTCAACCGGGTGCGGGACCCACAGAATTAGAAACCCAAGTCACCAAGAAAATAGAAGATTCAGTGGCGGGGTTAGGAAATATTGATGAACTCACCTCCACTGTCACGGAAGGGAGTTCCACCACTACTGTTAGTTTTGTCCTGGGAACCGATAGCGATCGCGCCACGAATGATGTGCGGAATGCGGTTGCCCAAATTCGTCAGGATTTGCCCCAGGATGTGAATGAACCGATTGTCAAACGCCTAGAGTTTGCGGGCGGTTCAATTATGACTTATGCAGTGGCGTCTGAGACGCGATCGGTTGAACAATTAAGTGATTTAGTCGATCGCACGATTAGCCGCGCCTTGCTGAATGTACCGGGTGTGGCGCAAATTGACCGTTTGGGGGGTGTGGATCGGGAGATTCGCGTTGATCTTGATCCGAGTCGCTTGCAAGCTTATGAGATTACTGCGACTCAAGTTAATGATCAAATTCGCAATTTGAATATTGACTTACCTGGAGGGCGGGGAAATGTCGGCGGAAGTGAGCAAAATATTCGGACTTTGGGAAGTGCGGAAACGGTTGAGGAATTACGAAGTTATCGGATTGTTCTTCCTAATGGTGCGACGGTTCCCTTATCGAGTTTAGGGGAGGTTGAGGATAGTTTTGCTGAACAGCGACAGGCGGCGTCGTTGAATGGGGAATCTGTGGTTGCTTTTTCGGTGCTGCGGAGTACAGGTAGCACCTTAGTCACCGTGGAAGAAGGGGTGCGTGAGGCGGTTGCCCAACTGAAAAAAACTCTACCTAATGATGTAAGTCTTGAACTCATTTTCACCCGTGCCGATGCGATTCGGGATTCCTATCAAGCCACGATTGATGCCTTAATTTTAGCCTGTATTTTAACAGTGATTGCCGTCGGTTTGTTTTTGCGGGATTGGCGAGTCACACTGATTACGGCTACAGCGTTACCCCTATCAATTATTCCCACATTTGGGGTGATGAAACTCTTGGGATATACCCTCAACGGGATGACATTATTGGCGTTAGCTTTAGCCGTGGGTAACTTGGTCGATGATGCAATTTGTATGATTGAAAACATCGACCAACATTTAGATATGGGCAAAAAGCCGTTTAACGCTGCATTGGATGCTTCACGGGAAATTGGGTTAGCGGTGGTGGCGACAACGGCAACAATTGTGGCGGTGTTTCTTCCAGTGGCGTTTATGGGGGGGATACCAGGTCAGTTTTTCCAACCGTTTGGTGTTACGGTGGCTGTGTCTACGATGTTTTCTACATTGGTGGCTTGTACGATGACACCGATGTTAAGTGCTTATTTGCTGAAATCGAAAGGGAACAGGGAACAGAGAACCCTTTCAGGGCAGGTAGGGAACGGGGAACGGGGAACCCGAAAAAAACGGATTCACCCTTACCGTAATCTGCTCAATTGGGCATTACGTCATCGGATTACAACCCTATTAATTGCCGTGGCGTTCTTTATCGGTAGTTTACAACTGGTGCCGTTAATTCCCAAGGGTTTATTTGATAGCGGGGATACGGGGTTAAGTAGTGTAATGGTTGAACTTCCCCCTGGATCAACCTTGAGTGAAACTGAAGAAATTATGCAACAACTCAACCAATCGTTGCAAGAGAATCCGGCGGTTGAGAAAGTTTTTACGACGGCGGATCAGATCAATTCGGGTACAGTCTACGCCAACCTGTTACCTAAAGATGAACGAGAGGTTTCCCAGCAGGAATTTGAACAACAAATGCGCCAGGTGTTCCGAACCATTCCGGGGGCGCGGATTAGTTTTCAAAGTCAAGGTGCTGGGGGAGGCGGTAAGGATTTATCGATTGTGCTGAAGAGTGAAAATGCCCCAGTGTTGACGCAAACGGCGGAAACCTTGGAGAAGCAGATGCGGGATATTCCGGGATTGGTGGAAGTCACTTCCAGTACCAGTTTAGTTAAGCCGGAAATTGTGATTCAGCCTGATCCAGAACGGGCGGCGGATTTGGGGGTTTCGGTGGGCGCGATCGCACGAACGGCATCTTTGGCGTTAATTGGCGATAATGAGTCGAATCTGGCTAAGTTTGATTTAGCGGATCGGCAGATTCCAATTCGGGTACAACTGAACCCAGATACTCGCGCCGATATTAGTACCCTGAAAAATTTACAGGTTCCCAGTCAAACCGGGAATTTGGTTCCAATTAGTGCAGTGGCGGATATTCGTTTGGGAAGTGGTCCAGCGCAAATTGACCGTTTTGATCGCAATCGTCAGGTATCGGTGGAAGCGAATTTAGAGGGGATTTCTCTAGGCGATGCGTTAGAAACGGTGAAAGCGTTACCCGCGATGAATCCCCTCCCGCCCGATGTCGCTGAGGAACCGGCTGGGGATGCCAAGATTATGCAGGATATTTTTACCCGGTTTGCTACAGCATTAGGGGCGGCGATTCTCTCGATTTATGCGATTCTGGTGTTGCTTTATAGCAATTTCTTGTATCCGTTTGGGATTTTAGTGGCTTTGCCTTTATCCATTGGTGGGGCGTTACTGGGGTTGTTAGTGACGCAGAAAGAGTTGGGCTTGTTTGCCTTAATTGGGATTGTTTTGCTGATGGGATTGGTGACTAAAAATGCAATTTTATTAGTAGACTTTGCTTTAGCTGGCATAAAAGAAGGAAAACCCCAATTTAAAGCGGTAGTGGAGGCGGGGGTGTCTCGGTTACGCCCAATTCTGATGACCTCGGTGTCTACAATTGCGGGGATGATGCCCATTGCCTTAGAATTAGGGGCGGATGGTGAAGTACGCAGTCCCATGGCGATCGCGGTAATTGGTGGGTTTACGACTTCAACCTTGTTAACCTTGGTGGTGGTTCCCGTGTTATTTACTTATGTGGATAACTTATATCACTGGATGCGCGGATTATTTGGGGGAAAGAAAAAGCAGGTTCAGTTATAACTAGAGTTTATATGGGAACACGTTGATGCTATTGTTAGATTATTCTGCGATCGCTATTCCTCTAATCGCTAATTTACTGGATATTTCTGGGCTTTTTTGTCCAGTGTTAGGCGGATAGCGGGATAGGGAAATAATTCGCGAAATCCCCGCCTTCGCTGTTGCGGAGACTCCGGAGTCAAATAACTCCACAGGGTTTCCCAATAAAAAAAGGATACACCATCAAAGGCGCGATCGCGAACCGCTTCAACTTGGGCTTGAATTTGCTCAAAGGAAATCGGATCAGCCAATGTTCCCGTTAAAATGCCAATACTTACCGGAATAGTTCGCCGCGCCATGCGTACTGCGGGTTGATTAAGTTCCGCCGTAAAACTACTCAACTCATCCCGATAAACCTGTAACACTAATTCATCAACCCAACCCCGTTGTACCCAGGTTTGCCAGTCTTGTAGATAATGTTTATAAGCAAAGGCTTGGGGATTGGGTGAAAGCGAGATGATACAATCCGGTTTAATTGATTTAACCGTCTGGACAATCTCTCCCATAAACTCGCTAATCTTATTCGCCCGCCAGCGCATCCATTCACTATTTAATGGCGAATTTGGGGGAGAATTTCCATAATGTTCTTGCTGATAACGCTCAATGGTATAAGGATCATAACCCAATTCCACAGGCATCCCAAAGTGATCATCCAACTGAATCCCATCCACATCATATTGGCTGACTACTTCCTTAATTAGATCCAGGATAAGCTGTTGTACCTCTGGATGTAACGGATTCAGCCATAAGAGTTGGGGATTCTCCGGATCAGATTTTTGAGTTAAACTCTGAGTGATCCAAGTGGGATGACGCCGCGCTAATTCAGAATAAATCGGTGTCATAAATCCATACTCAAACCAAGGAATTACCCGTAACCCTTGGCGATGTCCCTGCTGTAGAATATCTGCCAAAACATCTCCATTGAGGCGCATAATTGCCAGCAAAGGTTCTTGTGTCGCCACTGCACTCGGATAAAACGTATGTCCCCGATTCCAAACCACCGGATAAACCGTGTTAAAGTTCAGTTTAGACAATTGCGCGATCGCTCGGTTAATTCCCCATGGCGAAAACAATACACCACTGGCGACATTTGTCAACCAAACGCCTCTAATTTCTGTAATTTTTGTTGGCGTTTGGGAACGCGCCAAAGATGGGGAAAATACAATCGATTTAGCAACCAGTAGGACAATACTGAATACCAGCCCTAATACGAGAAAAACCCTGAATCTACGTTGACGTTTGTCATTCGTCATTCGTCATTTGTCATTTGTCATTTGTCAATGGATTAATCTTAACCCCCCTTAATCCCCCGTGCAATAAAAGCGAAGCATCCTTTTGTCTCCCCCATGAAACAAAACGCGAAGCATCCTTTTGCCTCCCCCTTTTTAAGGGGGACGGAAGGGGGATCTAAAAAGGGGGGAACGAGGAGGGTAGGGGAGAAATGTTCCCTCCCCTTGATAAGGGGAGGGTTAGGGTGGAGTCAGATCAAGGTATTGCTTTCTTTTTGAAGCTCAAGTTGACACCAATGAATGTTTGCGCCCGATTCTAGGGTATCAATTTTCGTCACACAGCCGTTGAGTAAACAAATTGGTTATTAGCTTGAAATCCAACGCCTTGGTTACTGACTGGAAATCCTCCCCCATTACTCCCCTGCATCTCGTTAATATCTAAACCATAGAGTTTTGCACCTTTTAACTTAGCATCCAGCAACTCAGCTTTTCTGAGAATTGCCCAGGTTAGATTCGCATTTTCCAGATTCGCATTCTCCAGATTAGCGCCCGTCAAATCTGCGCCTTGGAGATTCGCCCAATCCAGTTTAGCGGATTCTAAATTCGCGGCAATCAAACTTGCCCCTTCTAAATTAGCCCGACTTAATCTCGCACCACTGAAATTAACCCCTTCTAAATCAGCGCCCGCTAAATCTAAATCTTTTAACCAGGCGTAGCTGAGATTGACAAAACTCAGTGCTGACCCATAAACCCTAGCACCAATCAACCGTGCTTCCGATAAATTCGCCCATTTGAAATTCACGCCCGTTAAATTTGCATCTCGCAAATTCGCCCGTTCTAACTGCGCTCCGCAAAGATTTGCACCCCATAAGTTAGCCCGTCGGAGGTTTGTACCATTCAATATTGCCCCACTGAGTTTAGCACCCGTGAGCTTTGATTTGACCATAAAAGCACCATTGATATTAGCTTTAGTCAAATCAGCGTCAACAAGTTTGGCATCGCTCATTTTAACGTAATTAAGATTCGTCCAATTCATCTGAGTGCCACTCAAATCTGATTTGAGTAAAAATGCTCTGGTCAAATCAGCACCTCTGAGATTCGCCCCTGTTAGGTTAACTCCGATTAACATAACTCCCCTGAGGTTAGCCCCACTGAGGTCAATCCCGGTGAATTCTCGATTTCCTTGTTCGTACAGTTTGAGAAGTTGTCTAACGTTCATAGCTACAACGTCCACTAAGTATTTATGATTTGGGCAAAGTTGAATGATTGATAATTTTAATGGAATTCTCTTTCTACTTTAATCCTGATAGTTAATGAATAAACCTTCTTTGAAAAAATTTACGTTTATGCCCAAAGTCCTTAAACTGTAGTATAATCCATCCTTTCTCTCTGAGCCTATTCCTAGAAACCGGGTTTCTCGTCAGTATGACAACGCAATATCAACCTTTCACCCCAAGAAACCCGGTTTCTTGACCGATGTCCTAGGACGTCGCCAAAATTTAAAATCCTTAACGTTGCCAAAATGTTCCTGTCTGACTTTACTAATAAAGATTATACTGCTATACGATTGCCATTTCGCCCAAATCGCCGCCTTCTTTATCAAGCTTAAAGAAGTTGTTGAGTAATATTAACTTCACCACTGTCCGCCTAATAATTCAGATTACACTGCCATACTTGTCATACACCCTATACTATTTAAATTGGCAATTAATGGGCTGATAGAGTGATGATTAGAACAAACAAGATAATTGTATGACAAATAACGACTGATTTTTACGCCAGGGTGTGAATTTGACCCGCTTGAACAGAAAGAATTTGGGAGGAGTTCAACCACTGAGCATCAAATGCGCCTAAGTGAGTGGTTGTAATTAGGGTTTGAAACCGATCTTGAATCGCATCCAAAAGCTGATTTTGGCGGTTAGGATCAAGTTCTGCTAAAACATCATCTAGTAATAACAGGGGCGGTTCACCCACCACTTCTTCTATTAGTTTTAACTCTGCCAATTTTAGTGCCAAAACCAACGTCCGTTGTTGTCCTTGAGAACCATAGGAACGGGCAGGGGTTTGGTTAATTGTAAATTCCACATCATCTCGGTGTGGACCAACCAGAGTTATCCCCTGACGCTGTTCAGGAAAACGACGATGGTGGAGTTTATCTAAAAATGCCTGTTGAACAGCTTCTGGGTCATCCTTCTCTAGGTTGACATTTGGCGCGTAGGTCACTTCGAGTAACTCTGTTTTACCACTAATACTACTATGCCAAGATTGAGCAAGTGGCGCTAATCGTTGCAACACTCTAGCACGACGCCGAGTCACACGCGACCCTGCTGTTGCCAGTTGTGCATCCCAAAGAGCCAGTTCTGTCTGGGGTTGCTTTGATATTACCCCCTCTGTCCTCTCTTCCTCCTGCTTCCGGATGGTTTTGAGCAACGCATTGCGCTGGCGCAGGACTTGATTATATTGCTGCAAAATATAAGCATAAATCGGTTCAAGTTGGGTGAGAATAGAATCCAGCCAATTCCGGCGTCGTTCCGGACTTCCACGCACTAAATCCAAATCCAGACTGGAAAACTGTACCGCATTCAAAATCCCTAAAAAATCAAGCTGGCGACGTAAGGATTCACGATTTAAAGCAACAGTACGCCGTCCCTGACTGCGAAGGGTTAACCCCAATTCAACAGAACCATAAGCCCGTTCCAATAGTGCCTGAATCTGACCCATCGAGGCGTCTTCCAACACCATTTCGCGATCGCGCCCTGACCGATGACTTTTCAGTGTCGAGAGTAATTCTACCGCTTCTAGCAGATTAGACTTACCCTGAGCATTATTCCCCACCAAAATCGTTTTCGGTGCCTCAAAATTAACCAAGCAATCCCGATAATTCCGAAACTGGCGCAACTTTAAGCATTTTAAGTACATTGGTCATGGTTGACTGTTGACTATTAATTCCAATTACCTGTTCCCTGTTCCCTGTTACCTGTTTCCTGTTCCCTGACCAATTACCGATTTTTATACCAACGAATAAACAGCTTCTCCAACTCAACCCAAATAAACAATGACGTACTAAACCCCAAGCAAATCAGCAGTTCAGTAAGCGTGAGAGGTTCTGTCCCAAAGAAATTTTGCAAAAATGGCACATAAACCAATGCCAGTTGCAAGATAGTCGTAACCGTTACTGCCCAAATTAAATAGGGATTCGAGAACGGATTTATCTCAACCGTTAAACGAGTATTGGAACGAACCGCGATCGCATGTCCCATCTGAGCCAAACATAAGGTTGTAAAGACCATCGTCTTCCAGTGGAGTGGATAATAGTCATAAGCCAGCGCCATTAAAATAATCGTGACAATGGCGAAAATAATCCCAATCCGCACCATATAGGCACCCAGCCCCCGGGCAAAAATACTCTCACGGGGACTAAAGGGAGGACGCTTCATCACATCCGGTTCAGCCGGTTCTACCGCCAACGCTAAAGCAGGTAAACCATCAGTCACTAAGTTCATCCAGAGAATTTGTAACGGTGACAGGGGAACATCTTGGAGTCCCATAATCGGTGCTGCGGCAATCGTTAACACCTCACCAATGTTACTGCCCAAGATATAACGAATAAAGCGACGGATATTATCATAAACCGTCCGACCTTCTTCAGTCGCAGCAACAATCGTGGCAAAGTTATCATCCAGCAGCACCATATCACTGGCTTCCTTACTCACATCGGTTCCGGTAATCCCCATAGCAATCCCGATATCCGCTTGCTTCAGGGCGGGAGCATCATTTACCCCATCTCCCGTCATCGCCACGAATTCACCTTGACGCTGAAGCCCTTGGACAATCCGCAGCTTATGTTCAGGAGAAACACGAGCATAAACGCTCACCTCCTTGACCTGTTTATCCAGATCCGATTGTCCCAGCTTTTGTAACTCCTGACCCGTGAGAACCCGATCATGTTGATCCGCAATACCCAAAGCATGGGCGATCGCGCGAGCGGTAAGCTGATGATCTCCGGTAATCATCACCGGGCGAATACCTGCATTCCGACAACGGCGCACGGCATCCATAACTTCTGGACGAGGGGCGTCTAACATCCCCACCAGTCCCAACCAAACTAATTCTTGTTCAGTGGTTTCACTCTTCTCTACCCTGTCATCAGGTGCAGCATCTAGAGGCTTATAGGCAAACCCCAAGACTCGCAATCCCGCCCCAGCCATTTGATTATTGTGTCGCAAAATATCCGTCCGTTGCTCATCGGTCAACACCTCGGTGCGATCGCCCGCCTGCAAAGAATGGCAACGCTCTAAGATTAACTCAGGGGAACCCTTGGTAAACATGAGGTAGGTTCCTTGTCCATCATTGGTTCCCGCTGAGCCATTTGACCCTTGACAGATTACACTCATGCGCTTTCGCTCTGAGGAAAAAGGAATTTCACCCACCCGAGGAAACTGACGCCGCAAGGGTTCTTTATCAACACCCCCCTTCCCAGCGAGGGTAATTAATGCCCCTTCAGTGGGGTCTCCTAAAATCAGCCAATCATCCTGTTCATACTGCAAAATAGCATCATTACAGAGGGCACACCCTTGAAGTAAGACCTGTAATTCGGGATACTCTTGGGTAGAAACGGCTGTCTCGGCGATGAGAAACTCCCCGTTAGGCGCATAGCCTTCTCCCGTGACTTGGAATGTGTGCTGGGGCGTGATCACCCATTGCACGACCATCTTATTTTGAGTCAGGGTACCCGTTTTATCCGAACAGATCGTCGTCACACTCCCTAAGGTTTCCACGGCTGGAAGTTTACGGATCAGCGCATGGCGACGCACCATGCGTTGAGTTCCCAGTGCCAAGGTAACGGTAATTACAGCAGGTAAGCCTTCTGGCACAACCGCTACCGCCATACTCAGGGACACTTCCACCAGTTGTTGGAGAACACCTAAATCTCCGCCACTTTGAATTAAGCCGCCAACAACAACCAGCACCACCAAGATCAGAGAACCACTGACCAAGACATTTCCCAATTGGGTCATTCGTTGTTGTAGGGGCGTCGGTTCGCTTTCCACCCCTTGCAGCATTTCAGCGATGCGTCCCAGTTCCGTCTTCATCCCTGTGGCTGCAACCAAGACGGTACCACGACCTTGAACAACTTCGGTACCCTGAAACACTAAATTGATGCGATCGCCTAAGGGGGTATCCTCCGCTAAAGTGAGGGCAGCTTCCTTATTCACCGCGTTCGCTTCTCCAGTTAAAGCGGATTCCCGGATCTGGAGGTTTGATTCCTCAATTAACCGTCCATCAGCAGAAACTTGCACCCCCGCTTCCAGGAGCATAATGTCTCCAGGGACAAGCTGTTTGCTATCCACCTCCATCGGTCTACCCTCGCGGAGGACACGGACTTTGGGAGAGGCGAGATTTTTCAGGGCGGCGAGGGCTTTTTCCGCCCGACTTTCTTGGAGATAGCCCAAGACACCATTAAGAATAACGATTAATAGAATCGCGATCGTATCCTTAAATGGAACTTGACCCGCCTCTAATCCTCCTTGTCGCCAATCGATCAGATCAATGACTCCGGAGATGATTGCCACCACAATCAGCATAATCAGCATGATGTTGGTGAACTGATCCAGAAGAATCACCCAAGAACTGCGACCCGCAGTTTCTTCGAGTTCATTTAATCCGTAGTATTGCGATCGCTCTTGGACTTGTTCAGAGTTTAAACCCGTCTGGGGATTGCTATCCAGTTGGGTCAGCGACTCTTCTATGGATTGGGTATGCCATGCATTTAACGGATCAGGCAGCGAATGGGAACGATGAGATGAAGTCACGGGGCAGGTTTGCATAAACACGATACCCAATCAATCATAGTCTTTTCAGACAACAACTGTAAGCAGGTGCATTGGGGAATGAGCAGACTCTCATCATTTAATCGCATTTTGTACCATGGCTTTGTTGAGGATAGCAGATGGAGTTTGAAGGGTATCAGGGTTCGTCACAAGTTTCTCTACTGTCGCACTCAATAACCCGGAGCAGATTTGACGCCAAGCCTCACGCTGTGCTGTATGTGCTTCCTGCTGGCACCATTGTGCGATCGCGTCTGATAAGTCTTCTAGTTTATCGGGTAAGGGTTGAATTAAAACAGCCAACTCAGCTAAGTCTTGTGGAGAGAAAAGCTGGCGTTGATGATTTAACAGCTCAACAAAAGCGGCAACATTTTGTTGAGCGAATAACTCAGCAGCCTGTTGGACAAATTCCAATGGCAAATCTTGCAATTGAGCGATTTGCTCCAAGCTTAATCCAAACTGGATCATGCGTGGTATAGCGGTTAATTTGGCTTTGAGTTCGCCTATTTTTTTACCTCTTTGTTCCCCTCTTTGTTCCCCTTCATAAAACCCTTCTTGCTTGGCTTCCTGATACACTTTAGTTTGTTTGAGTTCACTTAATCCTAACATGGCTTCTATCTCCTGACGGCTTTTTTGTGGTAATTTATAAACGATGATTGTTTCGATTAAATCAATTAAGTCTCGTTTGGTCGTTGGATCAGCGATCTGGACTTGGGCTTGGTCGATTAACTGCCTTGCCACTGTCGGTGCTGTCTGTTGATTCTCGATTACTAGCTTAACAATGTTTACCCCCAGGGAATCCGATGCTGTTTCCTCTAACTCGTCCAAGTAAATCCGTTGCACTCGACTCAAGAGTTCCCTAAATTGTAACGGTTGTTCTCGTTCAATCCGGCGACTGGGGTAAATCACTACAACCCGCCAGGGATGAGGGGGTTTGTATTGATTCAGAAAGATAAACAGTTCTGTAAATAAACGATAGTATAAATTCTCATCGGGTTGAAACTGAACTTCAACGACGTAGAAGGGTTGGTTTGAGGTTGGGTTCTTTGGTAAAAATAAACCATCGAGTCGAAATGAGAGTTGTTTGACTTCACGGGAGGTGAATTGATATGTTGCGGCTTGTGCTGTGGATTGATTAATCAGTTCAAAGAAGATACTAGGGAACTCTTTAAACAGGCTATAGAAGATGGTGTCAGTTTTCACATTCTCCTGGGGTAAACGTCACCGAGTTGACAAGGGGTAGTATGGCAACTCTGTGACCCAAAATTTCTATAGCGAAGATATTGACAAAATCAACAAGATATGAATAGAGACAATGAGAGAGAGTAGGTAAGAGGTGTTGGTGTAGGTATATCTGCGCCGGAGGAACTTCAGATTAAAACTGATAACGAACCGAAAAGTGAAATCCCTGATCTTGAGCATTCTGACCTTGATCCTCCAGTTCCACTAAGGGAAGTCCATAGTCAAGGCGCAAATTTAATCCGGGTAGCGGTTGCCAAAGTATTCCCATACCTAGACTGGCTAAAAACTGCTCTTGAGGCAGAGGGTTCTGATTATCAGGATTATTCCACACCCAACCTGCATCAAAAAATGGCGCAATTTGGAACGTTGACGCACCGGATGCATTTTTCTCTAAGGTGATCCGGTCTTCTAAGAATAATCGCACGCCATTATCTCCAATTCGAGCATTCTGTCGATAGCCGCGCACGGATTGAGCGCCACCAATGACAAATTGCTGAGACGGTAAAAGAGTGTTGGGGGTTAGTTGAATATCAGCCCCCATAATTAAAAAATGACTATCACTGAAAATTTGAACTCGTTGGATCTGACCCAGCCAGGTCAAAAAACGTCCATCTGGTATGGGATCAGGATTAACGGTAGCATCCAACCAGCCTGTACCCAGACTAAAGAGCGATCGCACTGACCAGGCTCCTCTGGAATCACGACGTAGGTAGTCTTGTCCAAATTGAATCACACTGGTGCGCGTTATCCCGTCAATATCAGCCCCAGGACTTAAAGGGGCGGGCATATCCAAAAAAAATGTCTGACTGTCCCTAAAGCTAAAAGCTAGGGATAGGGAGAATTCTTCACGGGAGGTGCGAATTAAGGGTTGACTAAAACTAATCTCATACTGTTCTGATTCCCCCTCAATACCGAATTGAGCAAAGGGTTCGGCTGTGATTTGATTGCGATCAACGCTGGCTTGCACTTGTAGAGTGCCATTTTTCGGATTCAGGGGAAGGCGATAGCCCATGTTTATCACCTTTGAGCCACCCGTGGTGGAATAGGAGGAACTAGCAGTCAGTTCATCTCCATACCCGGTTAGATTACGATAGCGTCCATTTACGCCCAATCGTTCTGAACCTACACTCGGCGGTGAATAGTTATCGGTGGTGAGGCTACCCTCAAAGGGATTGGCTTCAACGACACGAATAATTAAATTGCTCTTTCCCGGTTGACTACCAGCACGAAGACTGGCGTCTACAGATTCAAATAAGGGATTTGCCCGCAGTAGCCGCAATTTATCTTCCACGCGAGCAGTATTGAGGGGTGTGCTGACGCCTAGCTGAATCCGATTCCGGATATAACTGGGTTTAAGGCGGCGAATCCCCTCAATTTTAATCTCCTCCAGACTCCCTTCTAGGACAAAAATCTCTACGACACCATCAGTAATAACTTGGTCTACTAGAATGGCTCTTGAGGTGATGTAGCCACGATTTAAATAGAGTTGAGTGATAGCATCAGCAGCCTGTTGCAATTGTTGTAGAGTAACCGCTTCGCCTTCCAAGGGTTGGACAATGGGATTGAAGTCTTCGGGTTCAAAGATGGTGCTACCTGTGACATTGATTTTCTCGATTTGAATAGCCTCCACGTTAGAATTCGTGGGACGAGAGGGAGTGGGTTCGGGTTGGGTCAACGGTGGGGACTCATCAGGACGTAAGGGTTCAGGACTAGGTGTGGGTTGAGGAAAACGATCTTCTGGACTGGGTTGGATGGTTTCGGGGTTGGGAATCGTGGGCGGGGTTTGGGTAATCTGGAGATCATCCAGGTCAGTGTAATCTGGGGTAAAAATAGGCTGGGGTTTTGAATGGGTAGAGGCGGGTTTTACTTCAATGGGGTCTTGACTTATGCCGATGGGATCAAACTCGCCTAAACTGAGTGAGACAGGGTGAACCTTGAGCGACCCTTGAGGGCATGGTTGTGAAGGAAAGTCATCTGGATGCAAAGCGCGATCGCGCGATTCGAGTTCAGCACGATTGGGCTGCTCTCTACAGGCTTCCTTGGCTTCTCTCTCCCTGGACTGGAGATCCTGGGTTAGTTCATGTTTGTCTAAAGCTTGATTATCTCCATCTACGATGCCACTTAACTCCGTTCCTGGGAGCCAGTTCTCCTCTGTTCTAGAGTCATCTTCTGCCTTCTGAGAGCCTTCTACCTTCTGAGAGCCTTCTACCCTGTGAGATTGCTGGTGAGAGAGTTCCATCAGGTTAGGGAAATGAACAGGGTTGTGGCTCACTGGTGACACAGACATTGGAGTTGTACCCAACGCCGTTGATGCATTTAGACTGATAATACCCACCCAAACAGGTGTCAGTTGTCCCAGAATCTGCCCCTGTGAACTACCCATCGCTGACTTTCAGTACAGCGTGGGCTTCTGATTTCGCTGGGGAATGCCGCAGCTTAGACTTACGCCCAAGCTTTGGTCTTACTTCCCCTCCGTCAGCAGCAGTCCCAGTCCCTGAGACCGATAAGATT
>NZ_JAVJNP010000223.1:0-3830 GCF_040217205.1 Coleofasciculus sp. A1-SPW-01
CACCCCCCTCGTTCCCCCCTACCCCCCTCGTTCCCCCCTACAAGAGGGGGGATGACAGAGGATACTTCGTTTTTGTGGCACGGGGGAGGACAGAGGATGCTTCGCTTTTGTTGCATAGGAGAAGGGGAACCATCACATAAAAACGCTTGTGTCATCACATCTGGAATAGCGCTTCCTTCTTCCTTCTTGCTCCCCTCTCCCCTGGTGGGAGAGGGGCTGGGGGAGAGGGGGTTTTTTAAGTTGACACCAATGTCCCTAAACCCGCCCCTACAGATTCACCCGCTATGCTCTCGAAAGTTGTGAAGAGTCAAAACTCCTTCATCTGTTCTTCAATTAAATCGATAATTTGATCACAACGGAAGTTATTCACCATATCTGTGATAGCTTGGGCGATCGCGGTATGAGTTGGGGGAATTTGCTCGATAAGCTGGAAAATCCGTTCGTTATCAATCGAATCTGCCGCTTGGTATAATTCATGAATCCACTCCTTGGGCATAATCGTCAGGGCTTGAGTTGTTAGGGGTTGGTTGGATGCTAGGTTTTCATCCTCTAACGCTGTTGATGGGGTTGGCTGTTCGTAGACATACTGCACCCCTAAATAGTGGGCTATCTTATTAAAGATTACGTCTTCTCGGAAGGGTTTGCGAACAAAATCGTCACAACCGGCTGAGAGAACCAGCGATCGCTCTTCTTCAAAGGCGCTGGCGGTGAGGGCTAAAACCACGGTAGCTTGACCTTTGAGATGCCCTTTGATGTGTTTGGTGGCTTCATATCCATCCATCACAGGCATTCGCATATCCATCCAAATCAGGTGAGGTTCCCAGCTAGTCCAGATCGCGATCGCGTCTTGCCCATTCACCGCTTCTCGCACAGAAAATCCCACGGTGGTTAGCAGTTTTACCAATAATAAGCGACTTTCTAGGCGATCATCCACCACTAGGATACGGTAATTGGGTTGTCCGGGTACCAAGCCAACTACGCGAGGCGTCGCTGACTGGGTTTCTAGCTCAATTCCCTCCACCCGGTTAACGTCAATATCAAAGGTAAAAATACTGCCTTGGTTCAAGCGGCTACTGACGTGAATCTCTCCGCCCATGAGTCGCACAAATTGTTGACTAATAGGCAACCCTAATCCTGTGCCTTCTAGGGATTTTCGTCCTGCTTCAGTTTGCACAAAAGCCTCAAATAATGATTCAATTTCCTCGCTCGCAATACCGAGTCCCGTATCTTCAATTTCAAATCTTAGTTTTTGAGGGATTGGCAACGTATTAAATGTTGGGTGTCGAGTTGATTCTCCCATTTCCCCCTGCACCGCTTTAACACGCAAGGTAACACCTCCCTGGCTCGTGAATTTAATCGCATTATTCACTAAATTAATTAAGACTTGGCGCAGCTTCCCTTCATCAGTCTCCACATAGCGAGGTAGCGCCTCATCATAATCAACGACTAACTGCAATCCTTTATTCTCAGCCTGCAACTTGAACATTTCCTCTAAAACTTGCAGCATCCCATATAGATCAAAACTATAGCAATTGAGTTTGACCTGACCTGCTTCAACTTTAGACAGTTGCAGCACATTATTGATTAAACTAAGTAAATGTTCACCAGATCGGCAAATAATGCCAATATGATCATGGTGTTCTGGGGTGAGGGAAGAGTCACGCCCTAACAACTGAGCAAATCCAATAATCGCATTCAAGGGAGTCCGTAATTCATGACTCATATTGGATAGGAATTGACTTTTGGCGCGATTTGCCTGTTCAGCCGTGTCTTTAGCACGTTGTAGCGCAAATTCCACCTGCTTGCGATCGCTAATATCTTGGCTGACGGCGATCAGACAAGTTTGCTCATCTAGGTTAATTTGTTCGGCTGAGAGTAAGGCGGTACGAATGTCACCCGATTTGGTACGAAACTCAAATTCGTAGTTGCGAATAATCCCCTTGTTTGATATTGCTTTTAACATCCGGTTTCGGTCTTTTTGATTGACCCAGAGATTCAAATCAAGGGCAGTGCGACCAATAATTTCTGGGGCAGAATAGCCGGTAAACTGACAAAAGCTATCATTCACATCAATATGACAACCATCACTTAATCGCGTGATTGTCATGGCGCTGGGACTAGAACGGAAGGCACGGGCAAACTTTTCTTCTGATTGATACAAGGCAAATTGGGTGCGTTTGCGATCGGTAATATTGCGGGCAACCCAGATAACGGAATTGTTCGGTAATGGGGCAATACTGGCGGTAAACCAAACCCGTTGATCGGCATCATTTAAACTGTAATCAAAATGAATCGGTTCTTGGGTTTCGATAACCTGGTGAATTTGCTGGAACCAGCTTTGAGTATTGTCACTGTCGAGAAATTGCTCAATCGTTTGGTTAATCAGGGGTATTGATTTTTCAATATCGCGAGTGGGTCGAGTTGGTGCAACTTGAATATCATTAGTTTGAGGATCAATAATTAGGATAATATCAGGCATTGCCTCAAATACTGCTCGCATTTTGCCCTCAGAGGTTCGCAATTTTTGCTCAAGTAACTTGCGTTCCTCAATTTCTTGGTGAAGTTGCTGATTTTTGGTTTCTAATTCTTGGGTGCGATCGCGGACGGCTTGTTCTAGGGTTTGGTTATACTCGGTTAAAATTTTCTCGGTACGTTTGCGGGCGGTAATATCTTTGAATACACTAATACCATAGAGCAGAGTTCCCTGTTCATCATAGATGGGCATTGTCTGCATTTCTAGGGGAATTCGTTGATTCGCGTGACGCACTTCTAAGTCGTCAACGGTTACGGTTTCACCCTGGAGCGATCGCGCGATCGGTAAGCGGTCTAAAGGGTATAATTGATTGGTGTCTGCTCTATAAAGTTGATAGGTGGAACAAAGTTGATCGGTGTGGAGATTTGGATCTAAATCTTGTGCCAAAATCTGCTTGGCTTGTTGATTCATAAAGTAAAGCTTACCACTCGCCTCCACCACCAACACGCCAACAGGTACTGCTTCCAAAAATTGCGCCAGCCGATGTTCACTTTCGCGCACCGCTTCCTCGGCTTGATCATGCAACTGCTCAAAGACAAGATCACCATGTTCTGTGGATGTCTCAAGTAAGATTTTTAAATCTGTATTTTCTTGCTTGAGGCGCAAATTTTCGGCGTTGAGTTTATGAAGATGTAACTGAGTCTGGATGCGGGCTAAAAGTTCGGCTTGGGTGAAGGGAGTAATTAAATAATCATTTGCACCTGCTGCGAATAGTGAGTTTAATTCAGTGATAAGGTTGTGAGTAATTGAGACAATAATCGGTACATCATTTAGCCGTGTCACTTTTTGCAGCTTTTTGATGGGTTCACTGATGTTAATCTCTGAATGATTAACAGCTATCAGGATTAAGTCGGGTATAGAATCAGTATCAGTATCAATAATAGATAGAGCTTGTTCAAGGTTTTCAGCGTGAATATGACTATATTCAGAACTGGATAAATACTTGTTAATAGTCTGACAATTATCCGAATAAGCAGCAATAATCAATATCTTGATCGGTTTTATATTCGGTAAAATATTCATGGTATTTATTAATGTTTATGCTCACCACTCGCTGTCTTACTACTGGCGTGGCACATTTAATTTAGTGGATTAAAATTGTAGGGGCGCACCGACGTGCATTGGTATCAACTTAAGATGAAAAGCACGACTGGCAAGCTTTTCACCCTCATCCCCTAACCCCTTCTCCCACCCCCCTCGTTCCCCCCTACCCCCCTCGTTCCCCCCTACAAGAGGGGGGATGACAGAGGATACTTCGTTTTTGTGGCACGGGGGAGGACAGAGGATGCTTCGCTTT
>NZ_JAVJNP010000229.1:0-6067 GCF_040217205.1 Coleofasciculus sp. A1-SPW-01
CCCCTAACCCCTTCTCCCTTGAAATAAAAGCGATAGCATCCTCTGTCCTCCCCCCTCTTGTAGGGGGGAACGAGGGGGGTGGGAGAAGGGGAACCAGATTCTCTTACTCCCCTCTCCCCGGCGTGGGAGAGGGGCTGGGGGTGAGGGGTTGAGCTTAAGTTGACACGGATGGGCACTAAAGTGCCTACTACAAAACCTGCTTAAGTCATCGTAAAAACCATTATAGGATAAAGACTTGAGGTGAAAATTAAACCCGAAAATGGCTCACTATATCATCAAGCGTCTACTCAACCTGTTACCTGTTATCCTGGGTATTACTCTTTTAGTCTTTCTCTTCCTCCACCTAATTCCCGGTGATCCCGCAACAGTTATGCTAGGAGAACGCGCCACCCCTGAACAGGTAGAAGCCTTACGGGAACAACTGGGTTTAAATCAACCCCTACCCCTGCAATACCTCACCTTTCTCAACAATCTACTCCATCTCGACTTTGGCACCAGTATTATCAGTGGGATTCCGATTATCGATGAAATTAAAACCCGCTTTCCCGCCACCTTTGAATTATCCTTAGCCGCCATGATAGTCGCCGTCATTCTGGGAATTCCGGCTGGCGTTTTTGCAGCAGTTTACAAGAATCGTCCCGCTGATAACCTAACCATGATTGGCTCATTACTGGGGGTTTCTATGCCCGTATATTGGTTTGGATTACTCTTAATTTACCTGTTTGCCATTACCTTAAACTGGTTTCCCCCCAGTGGACGGATTAGTATTGATGCGGGATTAAATTTTCAACCGATTACCGGATTTTACCTCTTAGATGCGATTCTCAAACTTGATTTCAACCTATTCCAAGATATTCTATCTCACCTGATTTTACCCGCTCTAACCCTCGGCACAATTCCCTTAGCCATTTTAGCGCGAATTACTCGTTCTTCTCTGTTAGAGGTTCTCTCCCAGGATTATATTCGCACCGCTAGGGCAAAAGGCATTCCTGAACATTGGGTGATTCTTCGCCATGGATTAAAAAATGCTTTGTTGCCTGTGGTGACAATTATTGGGTTGCAATTTGGTACACTTTTAGGTGGTGCTATTTTAACCGAAACTATCTTCTCGTGGCCCGGAATCGGTTCCTGGATTTATGAGGGAATTTTGGCACGAGACTATCCTGTTGTTCAAGGTGGCGTCGTTGTCGTCTCAGTTATCTTTGTCCTAGTTAATCTTGTTGTTGATATTTCCTATGCGCTAGTTGATCCGAGAATTAAGTATAAATAGCTAGTAACGCTAGGCGGAAGTCAGTTGTAGAGACGTTGCATGCAACGTCTCTACAACTATCTTTTCGGTTGCAACCTGATGTAACTAAACCCGCCCAGACGCGCCATGGCGCGTCTCTACAATAGTTTCTAGACTTCCCGTGAAAAGTCAGATAAGTTATCAGGCATCAGAGGAGATATTTTGTATCTATATGTTACCGTTTTTAGAAAAAATTCCCTATTCCTTGACAAAGGACAAATGACAAAGGACAAATGACAAAGAACAGACAAAGGACAAAGGAATGAAAGCCGTAGTCATGACTACTCCGGGTAAGCCAGAGGTGCTGCAATTGCAGGACATACCCGAACCAAAACTGCAAACCGATAGAGACATAGTAGTACGACTCCACGCCGCCGGGGTTAACCCCATCGACACCAAACTGCGAAACCGTGGCACATTCTATCCCGACGATATGCCTGCCATTTTAGGCTGTGATGGGGCGGGTGTCGTGGAAGCCGTGGGTTCTGCTGTCAGCCGATTTCAGGCTGGCGATGAGGTGTATTTCTGTGCGGGTGGATTAGGAAAATCGGGTACAGGAAATTATGCCGAACTCACGGTTGTAGATGAACGTTGGGTCGCCCGAAAACCCAAATCCTTGTCCTTTACAGAAGCCGCAGCCGCGCCATTAGTGCTAATTACCGCCTGGGAAGCCTTATATGACCGAGGGCGCTTAGACGCCGGACAAACAGCGCTGATTCATGGCGGTGCGGGTGGTGTGGGACATGTTGCCATTCAGCTTGCCAAAATCAAAGGGGCTAATGTTTGTACAACAGTAAGTTCTCAAGAAAAAGCCCGATTAGTGCGTCAATTAGGTGCAGACCAACCCATTCTATACCCACAAACCGACTTTGCCCAAGCTGCATTAGATTGGACAGAGGGAAAGGGTGTAGATGTCGCCTTTGATACTGTGGGGGGTCAAACCTTTTACGATACCGTTCCCGCCGTGAAAGTCTACGGGGATTTAGTTACCATTCTCGAACCTGACTATAGTATCGGGAAATTGAAAACAGCGCGATCGCGAAATCTGCGAATTAGCTTAGAACTCATGCTAACGCCGACACTCCAAGGATTAGTAGCAGCCCAGGAACACCAAACCGAGATTCTCGAACAATGCGCCCAATGGATAGATGAAGGCAAACTCAACATTCACCTCTCTCAAACCATTCCCCTCCCCGACGCCGTTAGCGCTCATCAAGCTATAGAATCAGGATCAACCACCGGAAAAATCGCCTTGCAGATTGCATAAAAAATAGTAGCTCGGCACACCTAATTTGATGGATTAGCATCTCTTGCTCCCCTCTCCCAAGCTTGGGAGAGGGGTTGGGGGTGAGGGCTGTAGCCTAAGTTGACACCAAGACACCAATCATCAGTAAAAATGGACAAAGAGAACCAACTGCTTCAGCAATATAGCCAAAATCAACGCAACTTTTCCGGCATAAACTTACAGGGTGCAACACTAATCGCGGAAAGACTGCAAGAGGCGAACTTCAGCCATGCTGACTTGAGCAACACAGTTTTCTTTGGGTCAAACTTGAGTCAAACCCTATTCTTGAATACTAACCTTAGTGGCGCTATCTTAGTTGCCACCAATTTAACCGATGCCATCCTGATAGAAGCCAACTTAATTAACGCCAATCTCAGCGGTGCAAAACTCATCGGCGCTCAATTAATCGGCGCTCAATTAACTGGCATTACCATAGTCGGAGCAAATCTGAGCAATGCCAACTTGATTAACGCTGATTTGAGTCAGACCAATTTATATAAAGCAAACCTCAGTTGGAGTGAGTTGAGTCTGACGAATTTAAGTGAGGCGAATTTAAGTGAAGCAGACTTAAGTCATGCGCCTTTAGTCGGCGCTAATTTGACTGGGGCAGATATGAATGGTGCTAATTTGCAGGACACTAATTTCAGTGGTGCTAACCTGACTGAAGTTAACCTAAAAGATACTACATTAAACTTAAATTCGCCAGAATTATTAGCAGAAATTTTACGACAAGCGGCTGGGGATGACAAAGACAAACAAAACCTGGCTGAATTACTGCTCATGTATCGCCAAGGATGGGACTATTTAGCCACCCTAAATCATCCCTTAGCAGAATGGGGAATCGAGACAATTAAAGCCATAGCCTCATCTGAGCAAAACTTTCCTGAATAGACCTGTTTGTAGTAGGCACTTTAGTGCCTTAAAATGCTTTATTGTCAACCCCTAAAGTCATTCCTATTGTAGGTTTCTATACTATCGTGTCCTCCTACATCTGGCGGGGTGTCCGATACTACCGGATATACTATCATTTCCTTCTACCTTGCATTTTTACCAGACATTTCATACCAAATCCGGGTTAGCCACCCCCTTTATAATCTAGTCCGCGCCGGCGAACTTAGTTTGTGTAGCAGCGATTTCAATCGCCTCCTCTTGCATGGGGTTTCTCTGACTCTTTAGATACCATCAAACCCAGCCACTGATTTCTACATCGGTCAAGATTCTCCCCAACTTAAGAGATTCACTTTTAGTCGCCTGTAAAATATGTTTCATCATCACCGATTCTCCCGCATCAGCCGCTAAAAACGCCGCATTCAACGCAATATTGCGGATATTTCCACCCGCCATATTCACTTTACCCAACTTTTTCATATCCAAGTTTTTCGTCGGCGTCTCTTCAGGAAAAATGTGCTGCCAAATCTCAGTTCTAGCCTCAGCATCAGGGAAGGGAAATTTAACCGAAAAATTAATCCGACGCAGGAACGCTTGGTCTAATGATTCCAACAGATTTGTCGTCAAAATTGCCAATCCTTGATAGGCTTCCATCCGTTGTAGTAAATAACTCACTTCCACATTCGCATGGCGGTCATGGGAATCTTTAACTTGAGTTCGTTTGCCAAACAAAGCATCTGCTTCATCAAACAGTAAAATCACTCCACCCGTTTCCGCTGCATCAAAGATTCGCCGTAAATTCTTTTCCGTTTCGCCAATATATTTACTCACCACCGCACTCAAATCAATCCGATAAACATCCAGGCGTAATTCCTTTGCCAATACTTCCGCCGCCATTGTTTTCCCCGTACCACTGGGTCCAGAAAAGAGAGCGCTCACCCCTAAACCGCGTCCTCCTTTTCCCGCAAATCCCCACTCTTGATAAACTTTCGCTCGTTGTCGAACATGAGCAGAAATTTCCTGTAATGTATTTTTTTCTCGTTCGGGTAGAATTAACTCCTCCCAAGTCGCTACCGCATCAATCCGTTGGGCTAAATCATCTAATCGGGGACGGGCTTGAGTGCGACAAAAATCCCATAAGTGAGTTTGCAATGGAGAAAAAGGATTCTCTATTTTGGGTTTTGACGTTTGGCTTTTAGATTTGCGAGTACGCCTTGAAGAGGAAGCAGGTTTCTCCGGTTCTTTCTCCTTAGGTTGCTCGGTTTTGACTGGGGGAAACTCCATCCCTTCCAGCGATAAACAAGCGGCTTGAATGGCTAGAGGATTGAGATTAAAATGAGACACTAGCGTATCGAGTTGCCCATTTAATTCTGACGCTGTTGAACCCAGATACGACTCCCAAATCAACTTTTGTTCCCTGTGGCTTAGTTGACCCACATCCAAGGTAATCATCGGGCGCTGGTTTTGTGGTTGTCGTTCTTGAGTGCTAAGAATTAAAGGCAGATTTAAATCTTCAACAAACTGAGAGATAGCCAACTCTCGCATCCCATCAGTTTGATTCAGTTCATCGCAGGTGAGTAAAAGGGCGCTGTTGGTTAATATAGCTTCCCGTAAACACCGCTGTTTTAATTGATAGAGTTCATGAGGATTGATGGGAAGCAGGGATGCGGAAATTAAATTTAGATGCAAACTCAAAGCACTACAGCCAGCAGCCGCAATGGTATGTTTTGCTCCTAGTTCTGCACCACACAATTGAACGATAGGAAAGATAGATGTCGGTGTTTTTTGAGACCAAGTGGCGATGAGTTGCTCGGTGAGTTGTTGGTAGGACAGGGGAAGAGAAGATGGAGGAAAAGGGGGTATAGGTTTGAGGATACCAATCAAGTCATCATCCTCACAGGGTTCACCTAAAAGATAGCAGAAAATGCGTCGATTAATACGTAGAGGAGAGTGAGAGAGCGTTTGACTATCACCACTTTCAATTAGTCCCCAGTATTCTAAGGGAGATTTGGAAGAGAAAACACGTAAATTAGCATCACTAAATGTAGCAAAAGCTAAATTCAGAGTCGGATAATTTTGCTCTTGATGTCCGTGAAATTGGCTACACAAGACTTTAAATTTTCTGTCTAATTCCATCCCGACGCACAACAAGAGGATATATTGCTCAAAGGGAGAAAGTTTACAGATTGTGCAGAGCGTCTCTAAGGCTGAAGGCTTAGTTTGTAGGGAAGCCAAGGCGTCTGGCGTTAAGGTTGTCTCAAATCTGAGTGGACTCGTCTGATTTTGGTCACGGTTAATGGTATCTTCCAATACCTGACGAACTTGATTAACGGCTGTCTGGAGATATTGAAAATTGGCTTGATACCAGTTAGTCGATGCTGGAGTATCCATGATGTTATCGGGCTGTTTAAATATCTTCAGGTTTACAGTCAGATGTTTTATGGCTTCTATGTTAAGGCATATTTCAGTGTAAGTTAAATTCGGGAAAAACAGTTTATAATTTAGCCACGTCTCAAGACGTCTTGGGTCACTTGGCTTACAGGTGTTTCCCAGGAGTAGGCAGGCGCTCGCTTATGGGAGAATCACCCAGAATTATTGAGGCAACA
>NZ_JAVJNP010000142.1:0-71770 GCF_040217205.1 Coleofasciculus sp. A1-SPW-01
TTAGACAATTTTATCATCTTTGCAGCTCTTTTAAAATAGTTAAGTGGTTATTTAAGTTTTTTGCTGATGGTCAAATATTCGATTTTCCCAAAATATTTCAGTATGGAAAATTGCCACAATCTATTTAGGATTGCTATATATATAATTTAAATCACGTCTGCAAACGTCCGCTCCACCTTTCGGAAATACCAAATCCCACTGGCAAACAACAGCGCCACTAAACCCAGCGACAACGTAAACCCTGGCAAATACAGTTTCGACTCACCCCCCAAAATCGCCCAGCGGAAGCCATCAATTACCCCCACCATCGGGTTGAGTGAATAAATAAACCGCCATTCTTCTGGCACTAAACTGCTACTAAACCCTACTGGGGAAATATACAGCCCAAACTGCACGATAAACGGCACAATATAGCGAAAATCCCGATACTTCACATTCAGTGACGCTAACCACAACCCCACTCCCATCGACGCCATAAACGCAATGCCAATAAACAACGGTAGCGTCATAATCCGCCAACTGGGTACGAAATCATACCATGCCATCAACCCCAGCAAAATTATCCCCGAAATCATAAAATCGACGAAACTGACGATTACTGCACTCGTTGGCACGATTAAGCGGGGAAAATACACCTTAGAAATTAAATTGGCATTAGTAATTAAACTATTACTACATTCAGAAAGGGAGTTAGCAAAAAACTGCCAGGGTAACATCGCTGCAAACACCAAAATTGGATAGGGCGCACCTGCTTCCGATGGCAACTTGGCAATTTTGCTAAACACCACGGTAAACACCACCATGGTCAGAAATGGTCGAATCAGCGCCCAAGCGATGCCAATAATTGTCTGCTTATAGCGCACCAGAATATCCCGCCACGCTAGGAAATAAAACAACTCCCGATAACGCCACAAGTCTTTCCAATACTGCTGTTCCGTGCGACCCGCTTCAATGACTAACTCGGTTGGTTGAACCATTGCGATTAAAGTGCTGAATGTGTTCCATGGTTACAGCTATCTGTCGCTAAACTCCGTAAACATATTCACATCCTGTTGACCTGATCCGGATAAAATTGCTCAAATTGAGTCTTGCCGCACGGGTAATAAATCCCTAGTTACCAGGAGGTGGGCAAGAGCAACCAACGATAATATAAGCCTTTCCTTTGTTTATAGCTCTTGCCCACCCTACAGAAAATCGTCTTATTGAGACTGAGTAAGATGTGAGTCAAACCCTCGGTTTGTAGTCAGCGATATCAGCGTTTATAGCGATGACAGCGCAACTACGAACCTACAGCATTGTTCACGCCATCACCATACCGCCATCAACGTTGAACACCTGCCCGGTAATATAAGCAGCAGCCGGATCAGCGGCTAAAAATCGCACCATGCCTGCAATTTCCTCTGGCTTGCCATAGCGACCTAGAGGAATATATTTGATAATATCCTCCGATTTAATATCTTTGGTCATATCGGTTTCAATAAATCCGGGTGCCACGGCATTCACGGTAATCCCACGAGACGCTAATTCCTTCGCCACGGTTTTAGTAAACCCAATCACTCCGGCTTTGGCGGCGCTATAATTTGCCTGACCGGGATTGCCCATTTGTCCCGCAACAGAGGCAATATTAATAATCCGACCCGATTTTTGCTTGAGCATAATTTTACTGGCTGCCCGAGTACAGAAAAAGACTCCCGTCAGATTCAGGTCAATTACCGCCTGCCAATCGTCGGGTTTCATCCGCACCAAGAGGGTGTCACGGGTAATCCCAGCATTATTCACCAGTACGTCTAGGCGACCAAATTTGTCTTTCGTTTCCTTGACGAGAGTCTCAACCTCGTCCAGTTTCGAGACATCTGCCTGAAGCGCGATCGCATCTCCCCCGGCTTCGGTAATTTTGGCGACAACCTCATCAGCAGCCCCACTGGAACTGGCGTAGTTAACCACCACCTTCGCCCCCTCTGCGGCTAATGCAAATGCCACAGCGCGACCAATTCCCCGCGACGCCCCAGTTATAATCGCCACGCGATCGCGGAGTTGGGCAGATGTCTGTGATGTTTCCATAAAAAATCTCTCTCTCCATTAACTGAAGTCAGCTCTTAGCATTTTGCAGTGACATCCTCCTACACTGACCCTATAGGTATAGTGTAAGCTTCCTTTGTCGCCGTCTTACGAGGGCGCCTCCGGCGTTTTCTAGTTGGGAATATGCCCAGCCCAACTCTCTTGATATTGATCGCCGCATTCCAATCTCTATCCAATACAAATCCACATAAACATTCGTGGATTCTAACTGATAAATCTTTTTGGTGGTAGCGGTTACAACAAGAGCATACTTGGCTTGTGTCATGGGGTTTTACCTTCACCACTGTCTTACCAGCTTTCGCAGCTTTGTAAACAAGAATTGACAGGAATTGACCCCAGCCAGCATCATTAATTGATTTATTTAAACCTGACTTTGCACTCTGCCCATTTGGTATATACCTTCCTTGTTCATCCTGTTTTGGTCTATTTTTTCGGGATAGATTCCCTGGTTTGATATCCTCTACAAAGAACACTTTTTCATCCCGGTAACCCAAGCGCGTCGCCGATTCATAATGGAATTGCTTTCGCTGTCTCGCCAGCTTTTGGTGATGCTTGGATATCTTTTTGGCAAGTTTCCGCCGTGGCGCCGACTTATGCGGCTTTCCATCCTTACGTTTGGCAAGCCGCGCCAGCTTCTGTTCACTTCGGCGGTAATGCTGAACAATCGGCTCGACTTCCCCATCCGATGCTGTCCAGAATTTTTCGAGTCCTACGTCCAATCCAAGGGAATTCTCCTCTGTTGCTTCTATCTCTGGTAACTTCAAATTGGGAACGCTTTTGTCTTCCAACGTCAAACACACGTACCAGCCATCTGCCCGACGCGAGATCAGCGCCGCCTTAATCGTAAACCCGTCTGGGATTGGACGATGGTAGATCACTTTTACCTGACCCACTTTGGGTAAGTTGATATAGGCAATATCCCGCCGATGTTCCCCGTTCTTGCGCCGATACGGGTTAACAATCACACTCAGGCAATCTGACTTCAATTGCGGCATACAAAACGTCCGGTATCGCCGCACTGATTTAAACCGAGGTTTGCCGCTCCGTTTCCCTTTTAAATCCCCCTTGATGTACCGATTAAACGTATCTTCTACCCGTTTAATCGCCTCCTGAATAACTTGGGAGTGGATTCCTTTATATAGTTTGCAGTGGGACTCCCGCGACCAATGGTTTGCTCGTTTTTGTGAATAGTATGAAGGTGGGTCTTTCAGTTCCGGTAAATGAGTGACGAAAATTGGGCAAGCATTGACAGGTGAGCGATTGCACGCCCACCATTTAAACCGTTCTGAAAGCATCAAATTGTGGATATGACATAGTTTGTATAGCCATTCCTTTAGCTGGCTTAACTGTTGCTTGTTTGGCACAATCCGATACTGATAGTTCAGTTTAAATGTATCTTTGCTTCGCTTCAATTCTTGTTACCTCCTTTGTGGTAGTTATTATACTATGCTTGTGGCAAGTATTCAGTACAAAAAGGAAACAAGTTTACTCTCGCTGTCGATTCATCTCACGCTCTATCGAAGATTAGAGCACGAGATGAATCGCCAGATAAGCTAAAATCGAGCCAAACCACCAATCACCATGATGTTTTGTTATGGCAGTTAAAAAACAGTTTGCCAGTTTTCAGGAACTCCTCTCTGGATCGGATGTACCCGTGTTGGTCGATTTTTACGCGACCTGGTGTGGTCCATGTCAGATGATAGCACCGACCCTAGAGCAAGTTGGTCTTCAGCTCAAGGGTAAGCTACAAGTGGTCAAAATTGATACAGACAAATACCCCCAGATTGCCTCTGAGCATCATATTGAAGCCCTGCCCACCCTGATACTCTTTAAGGATGGCAAAGCAGTGGAACGGATTGAGGGGGTTGTCTCCGACAAGCAACTTATGGAACGACTAAAACCTTTACTTTGAACAACCACAGAGACGTTCCGCCGGAACGTCTCTACCCAGGCAGAACTTGATCAATATCCCTTGATCAACTTCAGGATGCTGTCGTCGATTCTGGGGAATCACTGGGCGGAGTCGTGGCTTTATTCTTTTTCTCCTGTTCCCGTTGTTCTCGTTTTTTGCGATCGGCTTTGATCGCGTCTTCAATGGCAATCTGGGCTTGAGCCATTTTTTCCAGGTTGCTGCGATACAACTCCAAGTCTTTCTGTAATTTCTCTTGGGGAAGATGCAAAGATTGACCGATTCGCTGGAGCATTTCCATCGACTGTTTCGCGTCTTGAACTAGCTCCGGTTCTGCCTGTTCCAGAAGGGTATACAAGCCAATGGCAAACAGACGAGAGTATTTAAACTTAGGATTATCTGCGATCGCGGCAACCGTTGTATGAATATCCTCAGCACCCTCTAAAGGTGTTGGTGAACCAAACCAGTCAACCAGTTCTTGCGCCGATAAACGCCCGACTGCGGCTTTCAGTTTTTCAGCATCATCCTGATACTGTTGCGGATTACCTCCCACCGCCTGACAAAGGGCGTTAAAAATGGATTCTTTATCCCGTTCCGGTCGATAGCCTTGCATGAAGCGGTTAAAGGAGGCGACCACACCTAAAACATAGATGGGATCATACTTAAAATCCACATTGACCGCCAGCAAATGCATCTCGACCATCAATTCTTCTACCACCCGTCGGTAAATCGAGTTGATTGGACGGGTGTGATAGTTATAAAAATCTCGTTTCGTATCCGAGACGGTGCGAACGTTACTCACAGAGCAAAATATAAAGGATATTTTTTACCATTGTCTCGCTTGAGTTTCACCCTAGGGGATAGAGTCTCAATCGAGTCATTCCTTCCATCTTACCAGTTTATTTCCACCAGCCCACTTAGTATAATGTCTCTTGGCTTGATCTAACTCAATTTAGCTGTTCCGGCAAGAAGCCCCGCCCCATAATCTCTGATGTGGGGACGGGATGAATTGCCAGTCACCCTGGTAAAATTTTGGACGTAGGTTAAGCAAACCAAGAGCGAAAGCCGCCTACAAATTGAACCGGGACAACTGAAAGTATGGGGTTTTACAGGGAATTGTGCAATCATCGCCAGCCTCTTGTATGTAAAACTTTCAAGGAACACAGGTAGAGCGAGAATTTTCTCTACTCCTTCTCCGGTGGGGCAGCACGGGGAAGTAAAGCCAAAGCTCGTGAAATGTCCTATGCAATAGCAGGAGTCAACGAGAAGCCCGCGCTATAATCTTTGATTTAGCGACGGGAGCTGTCACCGACGATAGCCTCACCCTCTTTGCCGAACAAGCACCGATTACTAACCTCGATCGCCCCTACCGTCAACGGATTCTGCGGCTGTATCAAAGTGACCAATCCTCCACGGGGTTACAGGTACAGTATTATCAGATCAAAAACCCAGACGCCGTTCGCGGTGCAGGTTGTCACCCCGAATTGTTGCAGCAGCTTACCCGCGAAGATATTACAGTCTTA
Organism: Coleofasciculus sp. A1-SPW-01; assembly: GCF_040217205.1. NCBI lineage: Bacteria > Bacillati > Cyanobacteriota > Cyanophyceae > Coleofasciculales > Coleofasciculaceae > Coleofasciculus > Coleofasciculus sp. A1-SPW-01. The sequence goes on from NZ_JAVJNP010000142.1 coordinate 5,512, forward strand.
CCCGATTGTCGTCTGAACGTGCAGATGCAGCAAATCGGTTTGAATAATTATGAATTTACCACTACTTCAGCCAGCGATCGCCCTTGTCGCTTTAGTTATCAGGGCAATAATTACCAAGTCTCTCTCGGCTTTGAAGTAACAGCCGATGAATTTCGCAGCTACGATAAAGGCATCGACCCTAGTACCGGAAAAGCCACTTGGGGAGCCTTACTCGGTCCATTTCGATTTACCAAACGCCAAGACTTCGCTGGGGAACTGCTAATTTAATCGGTTGAGTTGCTGATTGGGTGGGGACTGTTCTCCTGTACAGGTTGTTTGGGAGTGAGTGAACGACCTACATCAAAACTTGGGTATGAATCCCTTTGTTCAGGTTGCCATACTCCGGGGTACACCTTCCAAAGCTTCTTGCTCCGTTTCAAAAATTTCAAACACGGAGTCCATCATCGTGACTTCAAACACCAGTTTGGCTTCGGGATGGACATTACAGATGCGAAAGCTACCTTTGACCTTATCCGCATCGCGCATACCCGCAACTAGAGAGGTTAAACCCGAACTGTCAATGAAGTTAACCTGACTGAGATTAACCACCACATGGCGGCTGAGTTTGGAAATGCATTCTTGTAATTTCAGGCGAAATTGCCAAGCTGTGGTAATGTCCAAACGTCCAATGGGCGCCAAAACAATAACTGTTGTACCATCTTTGGTCGTGTGTGTTTTTTGATCAATATGAATCATATAAAGACCTCCTTGAGCAGCAGTAGCTCCCCTTGACATCACAAGAGGAGCCATACAGGGTTTGGGTATCAATTCCGTTACTTAGGCGTTGGGTGAATTGTTGAAACAACAAGTAACTTAATCGGGCAACCTACGCTACTTAATCCATTACAAAAGACTTACCCAAAGTTCCCCAAAACTGGACATCCTTGGGAGTACAGGCTTGGTTACCAAGCCCCTACGGTTCCTGCTTCATCCTAGCAGTGATGGCACTTAACCAGTCCACAGGCTTAACATCGGGTGTAACTCACCCTAGAAAGATTGCCAGGGTGGTTTTTGCGTTAGCAATCTCTTCTGTATTGTACATATTCCCAAGTGAGGTCAGGACAAAGTGGACGCTATTTTTGTGCCAAATTTTGGTAAAGATGACTCTCAATGAGTCCAGTTTGTCCAATCTTGAGGTTTGAGGAACGTTTCGTACAGTTCAGCCTCTGGTGTATTCGGTTCGGGTTGGTAGCCATATTCCCAACGAACTAAGGGAGGGAGAGACATGAGAATCGATTCGGTACGTCCGTTCGTTTGCAAGCCAAAGATCGTTCCTCGGTCATACACCAAGTTAAACTCGACATACCGACCCCGGCGATAAAGCTGGAAATTGCGTTCGCGATCGCCATAGTTCATATCCCGCCGCCGCTCAACAATTGGCACATAAGCAGGCAAAAACGAATGACCGCACTCCTGAACCCAGGCAAACAGTTGTTCCCAGGTTCGGGGTTCTACCGCCCCCAGTTCCTTGCTGTAGATGGCTGCTGCTTTTTCTGGGTGGGGACCTTTATACAATTCCCCGGTTCCGTCTTGATAGTCAAAAAACAGTCCGCCAACGCCTCGTGTTTCTTGACGGTGTTTGAGATAGAAATATTCATCACACCAGCGCTTGAATACGGGATAGTACTCGGAGTGATGATTGTCACAAGCGGTTTTTAGGGTTTTATGGAAATGAGCCGCATCTTCGGCAAAGGGGTAGTATGGCGTTAAATCGGCTCCTCCACCAAACCACCAAACGGGTCCTGCCTCAAAGTAACGATAATTTAAGTGAACCGTGGGAATATAAGGACTGCGCGGATGTAGCACCATAGATGTACCCGTGGCATAGAAGCCATGACCTGCGGCTTCTGGACGTTGGGTTAAAATCGAGGGCGGAAGTTGAGTCCCCCATACTTCAGAAAAATTAACACCCCCCTGTTCAAAGACAGCACCATCCCGGATTACACGAGAACGACCCCCGCCTCCTTCTTCCCGCTGCCAAGAATCTTCCTGGAACTGACCCGCACCATCAAGCTGTGCCAAGGACTCACAAATAGTGTCTTGGATCTGTTGCATGAACTGCTTCACTCTATCCCTAGAGTCAGTGGCAGGTAAGGAACGATTAGGATTGGTGGTCGGTGTATGAGCTGCGGTCATAATTTCAATAGTAAATACAGTATTACCTAAACCAGAAGGCTATGGTTAGGCATTTTAAGGGTTCCAGGCTCTATTTTAAAGGTTTATGGTGTCAACTATGCCAACTAATTGCTAAGTAGTCGGACAAAGCTCAGCTCCCTACCCCCACCGCCAAACTTATTCAGCAGACCCTACTTAATCGTTGGGTGCGATCGCCAATAGGGTCGATGGCGTAGCAATACCGTGTCTTGCCGAATTAAGGTGACATCCTCCCACACCAAATTGGAAATTATGGTGTGGGTTTCCCCAAATCACTTTGAGGATTTCCTGGTTACTCCCCTTCGACTACGCGGTAGCTGAGCCTGTCGAAGCTCAGGGGATTGCGCCACTTGCCTAGGTTGGTTTTCACCAACCCCCGGTAGATCGACTGCACAGGCAGTTTCCTTTTCCGCTAGCCCAGCGGTACCAATTAACTCTATTCCTCGGTTTCTGATTACCTGACCACTGGCAACATCCCTATCGGTTTTGTAACCGCAGTGAGGGCAATCATGTACCCGAACACTCAGGTCTTTTTTGACTTCACCTTTACATTCAGGACACTCCTGAGAAGTGCCTCTGGCATCAACAACACCAAAAAACTTTCCACGCTTCCAACACACATATTGGGTAATGGTACGGAATTGACCAAACCCCCCATCAAGCATCTGCTTACCTAACATCCCTTTGGCGCTAACTCTATAGTCTAAATCTTCCATGAAAACCATATCGCCAGCGTCGCAAAGGGCGTGAGCTTGCTTGAAGTGAAAGTCTTTCCTGATGTTGTCAATGTGGTGGTGAAGTCTGGCTACCTTGAGTCGTTGCTTCTCATGGTTTTTTGACCGCTTCTGTTTCCTAGACAGCCTGCGTTGCAGCAATCTCAGCTTGCTTTGCAGCTTCTTAAGAAATTTAGGCGGCTTGACAACAACTCCATCGCTGGTCGCCAAAAACTTCTCTAGCCCTATGTCTACCCCAATTGGGTGTCCATGAGGTTTTGGATCAGGGACACTGACATTACACTGGATGTTGATTGATGCATACCATTTATCAGCTTTACATAAGATTCGCACCTGTTTAACCGTAAAGCCAGATGGAATAGGGCGGTGCAGGTTGATTGGGATTGTCCCCAATTTTGGCAGTTTGACATGGAGGTTCGTTACTGGATTCTCCTTGAACTGAGGGAATAGCAACGACTTAAACTGCCCAACCTTCTTAAACCTAGGAAAGCCAAACCCGCGAGATTTGAAGTAGTCCCAACCTTTATGCAGTTGCTTTATTGTCTGCTGAAGGACTTGAGAGGGAACTTCCTTTAACTTGGGGAATTCCTTCTTAGCTTTCGGCAAATTGTTAAGCTGCCTCACTTCACCGGGAAATGGGGTTTCTGCTGGGATGATGTACTCATGCACCCGGGAACATCTATCAATCAAACATTTGCGACTATTGCACCAATCCTTTATCTCCCCCAGTGCATAGTTGTAAGCACGGCGGCAAATTTCCATCCACTCAATCAATCGTTGTTCTTGAGCGGCATCTGGATAGATTCGGTAACGATAGTTAAATGTCAGCATACTCCTATTATAAAGCATTTACCAGTCAAATGTGTAGCTTTAAATGTCAATTTAGAGTAACATTGAGTCACCTAAATTGACCTTGGGGAGTCGTGTTCGAGAGCGCTGAATCTTATGTTACAGCGTGGGTCTTACGACTCCCCAAACCCCTGCTAAGATAAACAATGCTGAAGCGTCGCGATAGGAGGCGTGTTGTGATCCTAAATTTTTCCTTTAAGCTAATCGCAGGTCAAGAGGGGCTTTGGTGCAAATTTTCCCTCTTTCGGACTTATCGCGCCCTCAGTAATGCTCCGGTGGACGTTCTTTGGCAAAAATTAATCAATTTGGCAGATGTCTCCTGGAATCCTTTGCTCTGTAGTACGAATGCACCGATAGGCTTAATCCCGAAACCTGGCTTGATTTACCAGGTAGTGACACGCTTGATTCCGATTCCGGTGCGAGTGTTTGTCGAACGGGTATTACCGGGTGAATTAATTAGCGTCCGGATGCTGGCAATTCCGGGGGTGGAAAATCGAGTGACATATCGGGTGGAGTCAGGCTTGTGCGGAACGTATGTCTCCTTTTCGGTGACAATGCGGGGATGGCTATCTCCCTTACTATGGTGGTTTATTCGCCCCTATGCTGCCCGTGTCGCGGCTGAATTAGCTCAAGCGGCAGAACAGGGCGTGGTTGTTTAGAGCAAGCTGAGGGAGCTGGGGAAGCTGGGGAAGATGGGAGACAAAATTTCTATAACCCATTACCCTATTGCATAAGACACACCGAGCGAAGTCGAGGTGTTGCCTATTGCCTATTGCCTATTGCCTATTGCCTATTGCCTATTGCCTATTGCCTATTGCCTATTGCCTATTGCCTATTGCCTGTTCCCTGTTCCCTGTTCCCTGTTCCCTGACAAATGATAAATAACGAATGAGCAATCAGCCGTAACCTATTAAGATTAATGAAGATATTTGTCCCGGCACATTGTCACCCTAGGAATTTGTCCTGATTATGGTTGATACCCATTCAGTTTTAGACGTACTACGCCCCGTGCAAGACCCTGAACTCCAAAAGAGTTTGGTGGAATTGAATATGATCCGCAACGTGAAAATCGACGGCGGGACGGTTAGCTTTACACTGGTGTTAACCACACCAGCCTGTCCGTTGCGAGAGTTTATTGTGGAGGATTGCCAAAAGGCGGTGAAGCAGCTTCCGGATGTGGAAGAGGTTGTGGTGGATGTGACAGCAGAGACACCGCAGCAGCAATCGTTACCCGATCGCCAAGGGATTGATGGCGTGAAAAATCTAGTCGCGATTTCCAGTGGGAAGGGCGGTGTGGGCAAAAGTACCGTGGCGGTGAATGTGGCAGTTGCCCTCGCCCAGACAGGGGCGAAAGTGGGTCTGATTGATGCTGATATTTATGGACCGAATACCGCCGCGATGCTGGGATTAGCGGATGCCAAGGTGATGGTGCAACAGGGTCCTCAAGGAGAGGTACTCGAACCTGCTTTTAACCATGGCATTAAATTGGTGTCGATGGCATTTCTGATTGATCCCGATCAGCCAGTGATTTGGCGCGGACCGATGTTAAATGGTATTATTCGCCAGTTTCTGTACCAGGTGAATTGGGGAGAATTGGATTATCTGATTGTGGATATGCCACCGGGAACCGGAGATGCTCAGTTGACCTTAGCCCAAGCTGTACCTATGGCTGGGGCGATTATTGTGACAACGCCTCAAAATGTAGCGCTCTTGGACTCCCGGCGCGGCTTGAAGATGTTCCAGCAATTGGGGGTTCCGGTATTGGGCATTGTTGAAAACATGAGTTATTTTATTCCACCGGATCTGCCCGATCGCCAGTATGATCTGTTTGGATCAGGAGGCGGCGAAAAAACTGCTCAGGAATTAGGGATACCCTTACTGGGATGTATTCCCCTAGAAATTAACCTGCGGCAAGGGGGCGATCGCGGCTTACCCATTGTTGTGGCTGAACCGGAGTCGGCATCAGCTCAAGCGCTGATCGCGATCGCCAAGGCGATTGCGGCAAAAGTGTCTGTTGCTGCCCTCAGCTCTAAGTGATACGGGGTTGAATGCTGGGTAAACCCGTAGGAGAAGGAGGAAAGTAACGAATTATAGGGTTAAAATATAATGCCTTATTCCCTATCCATCCTTATTTTCAACTAGCCTAGGATTTGATCAGGGATTATCCAAAATAGTTTGGAAAAATTCCTGAACAGGGCATCTTCAGAGCGCTAATTGCTAAAAACGTCAATCGCATTCCCCAACGATTATGTTCCAAAAGTCATTGTCCCGTACCCAAATGCGCTGGCTTATGTTCCTGAGCCGATGGCAGGAACTAGACTGGCAGCTATTATTTGTTACCATAAGTCTCACCTTCCTCGGTGGGGTAATGATTCGCAGCGCCGAAATGAATGAGGGGCTAACCGATTGGTGGTGGCACTGGATCATTGGGGGTATTGGTTTAACGCTGTGTCTACTTATCGCGCGATCGCGTTACGAAATCTTACTCCAATGGCATTGGATGGTTTATGGGGTGACGAATATCGCCTTGTTTGCGGTGATGATTATGGGGACGACGGCAAATGGCGCACAACGGTGGCTGAATATCCTAGGTTTTCACGTTCAACCGTCGGAATTTGCCAAAATTGGCTTGATTATCACCCTCGCCGCGATTATCCACTGGCAACCGGCTTCAACATTAAATGCGGTATTTCGCGTCTTAGCTATTGCGGCAGTTCCCTGGCTATTTGTATTTTTAGAGCCAAACTTGGGAACCTCATTGGTGTTTGGTGCGATTACGATGGGAATGCTTTATTGGGGCAATGCTAATCCCGGATGGTTAATTTTATTCGTGTCTCCCATCGTTTCCGCGATCATGTTCAATGTATTTTTGCCGGGATGGTTTGTCTGGGTAGGAGCGATGATGCTGATTGGTTGGCGGACTTTACCGTGGTCCTTCTTTGGTGGGATTGGAGCATTGGTTGCCAATGTGATTTCGGGGGGATTAGGAAACTTGTTGTGGGGATTGCTTCAAGATTATCAAAAAGACCGATTGCTTCTTTTTTTAGATCCGGATAAAGATCCCTTAGGCGGAGGATATCACTTGATTCAGTCTCGAATTGCCATTGGCGCAGGTCAACTCACGGGAAGAGGACTGCATCAGGGGACGCAAACCCAACTCCACTTTATTCCGGAACAGCACACCGACTTTATCTTTTCTGCCATTGGTGAAGAACTCGGATTTATTGGTTGTTTGCTTGTCCTATTTACTTTTTGGCTATTGTGTTTACGGTTAGTGATTATTGCCCAAAATGCTAAGGATAACTTTGGCTCACTATTGGCAATTGGTGTCCTATCGATGATTGTGTTTCAAACGGTGATCAACATCGGCATGAATATTGGTTTAGCCCCGATTACCGGGATTCCACTACCGTTGTTAAGTTATGGGCGATCGGCATTACTGGCAAATTTTTTAGCCATTGGATTAGTGGAATCGGTTGCCAATCACCGACACCGATTGAAGTTTTAGTTATGGGTCATTGGTCATTTGTCCTTATGTAAGGATAGGACTTTGGCAAATGCTCTATATGTAGGGTGTGTTAGCGTAGCGTAACGCACCTTGACTAATATATAGGGTTTAGCTGCGTAAGGTTTGAGGACAAATTAGCTAACCTATCAGCTAGCACATTATAGTAAGCTGAAGAGATAGAGATTTAGGGGTAAAAATTGATGATTCTTCCTGGCTCAATTGTGCGCGTTATCAACGGTGATGATATTTACTATAAATTTGAAGGGATAGTCCAGCGTATCGGTGATGGAAAAGCAGGTGTGCTGTTTGAAGGCGGCAACTGGGATAAAATTGTCACGTTCAATTTATCGGAACTCGAAGAAGTGAACCCTAAAGGCAAAAAATAAACAGGACTTGTAACCTGTGACCAGTTATAGCGAACAAAAATGATTCGTGAACCAGAATAGATTATTTTAAACACGGGAAAAAGACGGTTTTTATTATCTCTGTTTCCTGTTTAATCTTCTTGTCTGTTCACGTTTCATTAAATCTATCTATAAAAAAATAGCCAATACAGCAGCAGATTTTGTAACAAATGACAAATGACGAATGACAAAGGACTAAACTATGCGTCTTCCTTTACCCCAGTTTACGGCTGGAGAACGCCCTGATAATCACATTGCGGAAGTCATAGAAACAGCAACTACAGAATTTCTGGCACAATGCCTAGAGCCAGAAGATTTGAGTTTTCCTGTCATGCCACCTTTTGGCAGTTGGGTCAAATCCGTTGATGAAGAATCGGGAAATCAGGTTATGGCAGTTGTTTACCATGCCACAACTAGCCCGATTGATTCAGTTCACCGGGCTGTCGCTTTAGGATTGTCACTGGCAGAATTGCGAGAGCAACAACCGCAAATTTTTGCCATGCTGAAAACGGAGTTTCGGGCGGCGATTGTTGGGTTTATACCGCCTGGTGAGGGACATAATGGTGACCAACCCCCTAGAGGACGAGCCTATCAATATTTGCCTCCTCGTCCGCCGCAAATTCATCAAGCTGTCTATCAATGTCAACCAGACGAGATTATTTACTTTAGTGAACAATTGGATTTTTTACGCACCCTTCTCTTAGTCACTGGAGCGCCAGTGGAAGCGTTAACGGCGGCAGCGATCCGAGAAATCTATCAAATCCGTAAAGGCGATCGCGACTGGTTAGTTCAAGCAGGGCGAACCTTAAGTGTTTTACTTAAGGATGATTATGACCGTTTGCGGTATATTTTGAGTCAACTGCATTGGTAAGTAGTGGCGTGGCACAGCTAAAATGGTGGATTAGCATTGTAGGGGCGCACGTCGGTCATCCGTGTCAACTTAAGCTCAACCCCTCACCCCCAGCCCCTCTCCCACGCCGGGGAGAGGGGAGTAAGAGATTCTGGACGCTAGATTGAAAATGTCTTGACTTTTAACCGCTCCAGATGATTCATCGCATTACATTTTCGTTGCTCAGTACAGTTCTTTTGTTGTCTTGCTCAACAAACCCTCAACCCGTTTCTACTCCGGCTAATAGCCCAGACACGACAACAGTAGCAGAAACTCCTGATCAGCCATTGCCAGACACTATTAGTAATCAAGTCAAAGTTACCCTTGCCGATCGCCTGAATGTTACTGTTGATCAACTGGCAATTGGTCGCCACAGCCGCGAAACCTGGTCAGACGGCTGCTTAGGGCTGGGGGGACCGGCTGAATCATGCCTAGCCGCCCTAACAGAAGGCTGGCAAGTTGAGGTGATTGATACCCAAAGCGACAAACGCTATTTTTACCGAACCGATTTGTCGGGCGATCAGATTCGCCTATCTACCCTGGAAAACAATTTGCCGCCGTCAATCCGCGATCGCATCTTTGAAACTGCCCGATCCAGTGGATTGAAACCCTCTGAAAGTTTAGGAATTATCGATGCTGATCCCCAAACTTGGAATGGCTGCTATGGGCTTGCTGATCCCAATCAACTCTGTACTGAGATTGCTATTCTAGGCTGGCGTGCTGTCATCAGCGACGGTGTTCAATATTGGATTTATCACACCGATAACTCTGGTGATACGATTCGCCTTAATGAAACCGCCAGTAGTCGTGGTGCCGTTCCCAGGTTCATTCCCATGGTGAATCCCCGTATGCTGGGCGACGAAACAGTTTTCCAAAACACAATCAGCCACGAGTCGGGTGAGCAAGAAACATTAATGTTGGAGAATGATGAACGCTTGATTTATATTCAAGAGCGTGATGGCGAGGTGATGAATCAGGAAACTAAAACGGTTCGTCAGTCGCAAATTCAAGCGCTGTTGCGTCAGCTTGAGGCGTCCAACTTTTCCCATTTCGATGGGATTCGCTATCAGCCACCCGTGTCAGATGATGATGAAGCGCCTACGGTTACATTCACCGCCCGTTATGGCACTGTTGAGTACAGCAAGTCCAGTGTTGAAGCATTGCCCACTGAACTACAAGCGGTTATTGAAGAATGGGGTAATGTGGTTGAACAGATGGATCAGGCAGAATAATATTTAGACGTTGCTGAAGCCTTGACTTCTCCATGTTTTGAAAAACATGGATTCTGAGATGTTGTTACACGACGGGTTAAAACTACGTCGTTTCACTCTTTCTCGATTTGATAGTTTAGATTAGCGATCGCACTAACTCAGGACAACCATGACTCAATCTCAACCACCACTTCCCCAACCCCAGTTAGATCCTCAGGGGATTACTTTCGATCAGTATGCCGAATTTACGCCAGAAAAGCTAGAACTGAGCAACGGCTATTTGGGGTATGGTGGACAAGACCAAACGGGGTTTCATTTGGCGGTTTTAACCAATATGGGGCTATTAGCTGCTATCCAACACATAGGCGTGTCGCTATGGGTAGACGCCCTGAATCACTATTTGCGGCAAAGGTTGGAAGCGGTAAATGCTGAACCCGAAGTCGCTGAAGCGATGATCAATCGGTTGAATCGAGCCATAGAAGACTTGGAGGCGATCGCAGAGTATTTTGTGGAAATACAAGATAACACTCAAAGTGGTTAATATCTAACAAACTTTATGAAAAAACCATAAGAATTAGCTGCTCATAACATGAGGAAAGTGTCAGCGTTAGCTCAATGTATTCTCGCCCTAGTTTTAGCCATTTGGGGCGTTAAGCTACTATTGCCAGACCGCAATGTATGGGGCAATCCTCAATTTGAAACATTAATGATGCAATGTCAAATTCCATCGACAGAAGCAATCATTCGTTTATATCAGGGAAATGCAGGTGCAACGGTTGCTTATTGGTACTCCGTTACTTTTGATAACGGTAAATTTCCTGGAGAAAAACAGATTTTTCATGCTTATGCATACCCATCTATTAAATCCATTGATTGTCATACTGATGGAATTACTGTGTTTACAGATGAGCAAGACTTTAATTTAACCATTGAACAAATAAAGAATCAATTAATAAAGCAACCCATAGGATTCTATCGGGGAGAACCCCAACAAAAATCTATTCAACCGCTACGGATATTAACGTTGAGTTCTGGAGTATTGTTAGAATCAATCAGTGTCTGGATTTTGAGCAGGAGTTTCAAACAATTTCGTGCTTCCCGACATCCTGGACATCCCCGCAATTCTCGGACTTCGTGAAATGTCCCAATTGCAGCCACACCCCAGTTTGAGAAACAATACAACTATCCCGTATACAAGTAGGAGTTATGTCTGAACAGTTTACCCAACAAGTCAGCGATCGCATCTGTAAGCACATGAACGAGGATCATGGTGACGCGATCGCGCTTTACGCCCGTACCTTCGGGAATTCTCCCGATACGGAGGCGGCTCAAATGCAATCCATTGATGCGACAGGGATGAATTTAATCGCCCAACGTCAGGGTGAGTCGGTTCCCTTACGCATTGAATTTGATCACACCCTCAAAGACTCTGAAGACGCCCATCACACGTTAATTGACATGGTGAAGCAAGCCAGAGGTGCAGCTAAATCAACCTAGCGACGTGATAAATTAACGGAGCGGCTATCAACGCGGGTAAAAAGGACGCAACACGGATGTGGGTCAACTGTAACAGGTTGATTCCCGTCCCCAAAATCATTAATCCCCCTACCCCGGTAATTAGGAGAATGCGGGGATCAGTGGCGGGATCAGGGATTGCTTGCGCCAAGACTCCCGCCACCAGCGAAATTCCGCCCTGATAGACTAGAATTACAATAATCGAAAAACCCACACCAATTCCAAAACTACTCGAAAGTGCGATCGCGGCGATTCCATCCATCACGGCTTTGAGTGTCAGCAAGGTATCGTCACCCGTCAAGCCATTATTCAGACTCCCCAGCAACGTCATTGGACCCACACAAAACAATAAGCTAGCCGCCACAAATCCTTCTGTGAACGCACCACTTCCGCGAAATCGAGTCTTCAGCCAATGTCCCACGGATTGCAGTCTAGCTTCAATTTGCCACCATTCTCCCAGTAATCCTCCCAAGACAATGCTAATCAGTGCCAACACCACACCATCAATGCGCCCTGCTTGCACCTGAGTCATACTCGCCGCCATGGTAACACCCAGAAATAGGGTAAGAAGTCCTACTCCCTGGGTGATAATTTGTTGCATAGGTTTAGGTAAACGGTGCTTGAGTAACAACCCGACAGTAGTACCAATCGCTACCGTTATCACATTAATCCAAGTTCCGCTTGTCTTAGCAAAGAAATCAGTTAGCAAAACATTAACTGTTAACGTTAATAGTGGCGTAGCATACTTAATTTAATACATTAACCATTAGCCCAGAAACCGTAGGGGCGCAAAGACTTGCGCCCGATTCAATGGTAAAATCTATTCCACAATTTTAGCTATGTCAGTCCAGTAGTGCCGTGGCACACTTAATTTGATAGATTAGCTTGGGTTCGTAGTAAGGGCTTCAGCCCTAGATTTTGTTGGGTTTCCTGGCGTCAATCCAACCTACAATCTATCCCACAATTTTAGCTGTGCAACGCCGTTCCCTTACTACGAACCTAATCTAATATAGTATTTAATCCATCTTGGCTCAAGGAGTGTTCTATGGCTTCTCCCTTTCCCGGCATGAATCCTTATTTAGAAAATTCGGCATTTTGGTCAGAAGTACATAATCGCTTAATCGTCAACCTTGCCGACTCCTTAGCCTCGCAAATTCCGCCACAATATCGGGTGGCAATTGAGCAGCGCACCTATTTAAGTGATGCGTCAGATTCAGTTTTGGTAGGACTTCCTGATGTGTCTGTATTTTCTCAACAGAAGAATACCAAACCAACGGCATCAACCGCCACCTATCCCGATACATCTGAAGCTGTAACGGTGACAATGCCTGTACCCGAGCCTATCAAAGAAAGTTATTTAGAAATTCGCGAAATCGCCACCAATTATGTTGTGACAGTGATTGAACTTCTATCGCCTAAGAATAAACGTGCAGGTGAGGGGAGAAAAGCTTACGAACGGAAGCGCAAAAAAGTATTAGCGACGACTGCTCATCTCGTCGAAATTGATTTACTTCGAGGAGGAAAGCCGATGGTATTTTTAGGCGAAGTACCTCTTTCAGATTATCGAATTGTGGTGAGTCGAGGCGATTGCCGTCCTCTGGCTCAATTGTATGCTTTTAGCGTGCGAGACGTGATTCCCTCGTTTCGATTACCGTTACAGTCAGAGGATACAGAACCTCTAGTGGATTTACAAACGTTGTTGAATGGTGTATATGAACGTGCTAGATATAATTTAGCGATTGATTATAATCAAGAACCCGTTCCACCGTTGTCGGAAAAAGATGCGGTTTGGGCAGATAGACTCTTGCGAGAAACAGGGCATCGAAATAATTAAGAATAGGACTTAAACTTGCTTTTACATTGAATCGCAATTTGTAGAAAACTCTTCATTAGCATCCATGTCTATTTAAGTTACAGCCCTCACCCCCAGCCCCTCTCCCACACTTGGGAGAGGGGAGCAAGAAAAGACTTCATTATGATTATTTCCCCTTCTCCCTGGATGGGAGAAGGGGTTAGGGGATGAGGGTAAAATTTTGAGTTTCACGGCATATAATTTTGACCTAACGCGCTGAAGAGTCTGGTATGGCACATAAATGTGTAGGGGCGGGTTTTACTACTATCTTTTCGGTTGCACCCAGATGTGAATAAACTCGCCCCGATTCGTCGGTTTCGTGAGTGTATTTGACAAGTCAGATTACCGTGAGGGTACACAACCAAAAAGGTTACCAATATTGGTTTTCACCTTAAGTAAAACCAAAGCTTCATGAATTTCCCCTACCCTCGCTTATAACCGTAGTACCAACGACTCGTCGTATTCCCCACATTTCTTACCGTATGAGATTCTTTTGCCGGAATCAGCACTTCCTCTCCGACTTGGGGACGAAATGTTTTCCCTTGAAACGATAACTCAATGTCTCCTTCCAAAAGCATCACCAGTTCATCGGTATCGTGGACATAATCTGCCCACACCTGTCCCGGTGAATCTGTCCAAATCCCGCAACTAAAGCCTCGGTTTTGCCAGTCGTTTTTAACAGTAGAATAGTCCATAGTGAACTGACACAGCTAAAATTGTCGAATAGATTGAGTTCGTAGTGAGGGCTTTAGCCCTCTCAAGCTAGGCGTTAAAGCACTAAAGTGCTTACTACAAACAAAGCCCTATTTTAGTTGTGCCAAGCCAGTAGGTTGGGTTGACGCCAGGAAACCCAACCAAAGATAGAGACTAAGGTTCCCTACTACAAGCCTGACAGGATGGGCTATTCGACAGAAACGGATTTCACATCTACCGTCGCTTCCGGTGCGGTACTGGTTTCTTCGGTGACGATTCCCGCTTGGCGAGATTTAGCCAAATCAATCAACCACTGCGACATCTCAGACACCAGCAGCGTCAGCACGACAACATCATCGATTTGCCCGACAATTGGAATTAAATCTGGGGCGATATCAATGGGACTAAACACGTAAAGGATAGTACCTAAAACTATCCACCAACGGTATTTAGGATTGCGAACCGCGTTACGATACCAGTTATATATGGATTGGATTGAAAAATTATTCATCAGTTTTCCCCGACAGCTACCTTTCATCTTGCCAAATTCATCCCGGAACCCCTGGGGGGATAACCCACCTGTTCAGGTGCAGAACTTACACCTACTGACGTGAGGGGGGGAGAGTTTGATGCGACTGGGATTTGCTGGGGATGATCGGAATCGCGCTTTGTTACTGTTTTACATCATCACACAAAGCCTGATCACTCTCTGGGGCGTTGTATTTTAGATAATCCCCAACCCAATCACAAGCTCTGTGCATGAGTACATCTAGGGTTAAATCCTCTAAATTCCACAACCTCACTGTTTTATCCCCACTAGCAGAAGCAATCGTCTTTCCATCTGGGCTGAACACTACGCTCCTGACCAAATTTTCATGACCCGTTAGTCGATTTCGCTCTCTAAATCTGTCCTCATAAATTACCGTCTGCAAGGTTTGATAAATTCGCTGCTCAATCTCCAAGTTTTCTGGATTCGATTTTTTGAGATTCGATTCTTTGAGTAGCGCTCCTGCCCGAATCCCTTCAATCAGAGCATCTAATTTCAGATTTGACTTAACAAGTATCTGGGAAAATCGGCTTAACGCATCAATTTGACCTGCCATCCTTTTTTCTGATTCCTGCAACTGAAATACAGCCAAGCCAGTTAAACCCATCAACCCAATCAAAGCAGTAACCGATACAATGATAATTCGGCGAGCTTGTTTAAGTTCTCGTTTACGGCGACTTTCTTCTTGACGCAAATGAGCCTCTTGCACCGCTAGACTTGCCTGAATAAATGCGTTTTGCAATTCAGTGGCTGAAGGCTTTTTCTTGGTTTTATTCGTTTCCTGTAACCAGTCTTGGGCAATGGCTAATTCATTCCCCCGTAACAACAAATCCTCACTTTTATCCTGCTGCTGCCACTCCAACGCCCGATGTGACCATTTGCTATGCAGGTGAACGTGTTCTCTATCGGTCTCTAAAGCTCTGACCAATTGATTGAAATTGGCATTAAACTCTCGTTGATTTTGATTAAAATCAATCCACTGGGTCTTAGCCAACTCCGGATGTAAATCTGCCGAGTTTACCGGCTGATGTAAGATAGTGACAAAACGTTTACTCAAACTCGCCGCATACTCTACTTCATCTTTACAGTAGGGTGAATTGACCGAACGCGGTGAAAGAATAAACAAAAAGTTATCACAGGCTTTAATCCCTGCCTGAATCTCATGCTTAAAGTCACTCCCCGACGCAATACTTTCCTGGTCAAACCACGTCGTTTTCCCCTGCATCTGTAACGCATCATTCAGCTTTCTTGCCAAGTCTGAATCCGCACGAGAATAAGAGATAAACACATCCAGTGATTCTAAGGGCGGTTGTCGCAGGCTTTCAGTAATGTATTCTTCTTGTAAAGCGATGGGTAGATGATGTGTCCGTTTTTGTGCTACCTTTAACCACGCCTCAGCACTGCGTAAGTTATACCCTCGGAGCAGAATAGTAGGATTCTCGTATTGCTCTTTCCACTTCAGCGCTTTAGTTAATAAAATCTTATGCTCTCGATAATAAGCCTCATCCTGATGCAAAATTCGTAATAACTGACTTTCATCAAGGTGATAATCCTCTTCCTTTACATTATCGGTGAGGTCAATATACTGTAATCCCTGTAGCGCTAACGGGATTTGTTCCACAGGTGTTTCCCGTACTAATACCGGAATAATCCGTTTGTGCAGTGACACCGCCAAGTCTAATTCTTGTTGACAGTAGGTTGAGTTTACGGCGTCGGGTGAAATCAGATACACTAAATTATCTGCCTGTTCAATTCCCCGCTTAATTGCTTCCTCGAAGGCTTCTCCTGTTTTGATATCGGTGGTATTTGTCCACACGGTAATACTTTCTCGCCGTAAACTGCGACGAATCTTTTCCATCGTCGCCTTATCCTCGTCGCTGTAGGCAATAATCACCTGAGTCATCAAGTTATTGGCATTCTTGATACTTTCGGTGATGTATTCGCAATGTAAGTCAGTGGGAAGACAAGGCGGTTGTTCATCTTTAAACCGTATCTTTAACCAAGCTTCTGCCTGTTGTCTCTCTTCGCCAATGAGCAGCCAGCTATGTTGCTTTTGATTTCTCTCCCACTCCAATGCTTTAACTAACAAGTCAGTGTGCTGTTGTACATAGTCTGTATGAGAACGAAGTAGCTTAACCAAGTCGGTTAAGGAGGCGTCAAAATCGTTTATCCCCTCCTGAAAATACACCCAGTTGAGTTTACGGATTGTTGGGTGCATATTCTGATAGCTTTCATGTAATCCCTTTTCTTTATAGGCTTGCCACTCTGACTCTGTACTATTAGGATTACGCTGCTGCCAGGTTTCCTGGCTAATGTCCATAACGTGTAATATAGGAATAATCCGTTTATTCAGCTTTACCGCCAGTTCAATTTCTTTGAGGCAATAGGGAGAGTTGACGGAATGAGGCGCAATGATAAATAGGAAATGACTGGCTTTTTCAATTCCATCATCAATTTGATTCTGGAAGTCTACGGCTAAGGGAATATCATTGAAGTCAAACCAGACGTTAAACCCTTGTTGAGTGAGACGCGCTTGCAGGGTTTGCGCGAAGGCTTTACTATCGGCTCGTCCGTAAGAGATAAAGGCATCAAAAAATGTTGTCATTTCCTGGTAATCTGTCCATAGTTAAACGTCAGGAATACAGCCCTGAATTGGGAGCATGTCACCGTTGTCGTAGCGTGACACACCGAATTGGGTGAATGACGAGTAGGGGCGCATAGAGGTGCGCCCTTTTACCGTACCGATGTGCGTCCAATGTAACCGTAAAATTTATCCCACCATTGTAGCTGTGCCACGCCAGTAGTGGACTGACACAGCGAAAATCGTAGAATAGGTTGTAGGTTGGGTTTCCTTTCGTCAACCCAACGAACTCTAGGGCTAAAGCCCTTACTACAAGCCGGAGCGATCGCACATGTCCAACCTGTAAAAACATTTTGTGTAAAAATTTAGGTTGAATGGTACTGAAATTTTGGCTGGTGGGCAATGCCCACCCTACGGTATATCAAGAGTTTCGGCGATCCCAAAATGCAATTTTTCAGTGCTATTTAATTTAAGGTGAGTAGCGAGCAAGATGCTCGCACTACGAGAATTTTGCCAAATAGCCACCCGTCTCTCCCGAATCCCGCGCTCTAGCCGCGAAAATTAACGTAGTCGCGGAAGTCCTCACCCTCAGTGCCAGCAGGGTGAGGATGGACAGCGGGAAATTGAGTAACGAAATTCCCAAATTCTCCTGATACGCTAAACCTTCTGTAGTACGATGATAATAACCCTCCTAGGTCTACCTTCTAAGGCATGATGCTCAAGATGGTTGGGCTAGGTGTGATAGAGATGTAGTCCTTGCGTGTTAATGAACTCGACCACCGTTCGCTTGTAAGCGTCCAGAAAAGAATAGCGCAAGATGCCTAATGGCATTATTCGGTTAGAACTCTAACCATAAACCGCGAAAACCAAGCGGACTAACAAAATTACCGCCTGTGGAAGACGGGCGACTGCCTGTGGACGCTGAGTAAGACCAATAGAGGGCAACTTTTGGAGGCATCGGCGGACGAAGCGGGAAATCCCAAAGACGAATAAGACCGTCCTTGATGTCAGCTAAGGTTGGGAAGCCCCAACTTCAGCGGATCTTGTTGGGTTACTTCACTCAACCTCTTTGCAAGCGGCGAGAAATCCCTAGAATTGGAGTGGCTTGCATTTTAGCAGGGACTACTATACTAAGCAATCAAGGGAGGTTGAGAATGGATATGGATATTGTTGCGATTATTGAAAAGGGCGGAATCGCTATGTGGCCCCTGTTAGGACTTTCTATCCTAGCTGTGGGGACAATTTTTGAACGCCTGTGGTTTTGGGGGGGAATCCTATTGAAACAAGAGGAAGTCGTCAATCGGGTGCTGGATGCAGCGACTCAAAACTGGCAGGTGGCTAGAGAAATCGCGATGAAATCACGCCGACAACCCGTGGGACGATATTTATATGCTCCCCTACGCTTGATCAGCCCCGAACCGGAATTATTCCGCTTGGCTTTAGAGGGGGCGGCTGATGATGAGTTAGCAACGATGCGACGCGGCGATAAGCTATTAGAAGCAGTGATTGCGCTGTCTCCGCTGTTGGGGTTACTGGGAACGGTACTCGGTTTAATCAACTCCTTAGGCTCTATTACCATTGATCAACTGGGTACAGCTTCCACCGCTGGGGTAACGTTGGGAATCGGCGAAGCCCTGATTAGTACAGCGACAGGACTGATTATTGCAATTACCAGTTTGGCATTTTATCGACTGTTTCAAGCCTTTTGGTTTAACCAAGTCAAAATATTCCGCAAAGCGGGGACAGAGTTGGAATTGCTGTATCGCCAAGATTGGTTACAGGCTGAGGATAGTGATCAAATGCTGAACGATACCTTCCCAGAGAATCACGTTAACGTTTATCAAGAGAGTTTTGAGGTTCCCAAACGCGATCGCACTCCACCCCCAAAACCTCGAACCCAGCAAAAGCCGGATGATCACACTCCCGTCACCAAGGCTAAGGCTACCCTAGACAATAACGTGGCTTCAGACAAGTCTCAACTCCAAGAAACTGATCGCACTCCCGTCACCAATGCTAAAGCCAACCCAGATGATAACGTTGACCCAGATAAGTCTCAAGTCTCGGAAAGCGATCGCACGGCTGTCCCCAACCCCCAAGGAAAGCCAGAAAATTAGAACTCTGATTGTCTTGATATCCTGAGTGCAGCTTGGCAATTAATGCCCATTTCTCACAGATACCAAAGCAGACATCATCAACCCGTACAGTTTGCCCGATTTTGACCTTTAAATAATGACAACACTACGCCAGCCCCCCCAGCAGCGAACCAAAAAACAACGCGCCGCTTTTGTCCCCCCATTACCCCGCCCCTTAAACTTGCGGATGGATTCCCCCACGGAAGAAGTTCGCATCGAGATCGTACCGCTAATTGATGTTATCTTCTGTATCCTGACCTTCTTTATCCTGGCAGCCGTGGGGCTATCGCGCCAACAAGCCATTAATGTGGATTTACCCAAAGCCAGTACCGGAACTTCCCAGGGACGACAAATTCTGATGATCAGTCTAAATGAATTGGGGCAAGTGTATGTGGAAAAAGAGGAGATGATCACTCAAGAGAAGTTTATCCAACAACTCCAAGCTTACAAACAACAAAACCCCAGTGGCGTGTTTGTCCTCTACGCCTCCCCCAATGCTATGTATAACGAAGTTATACAAGTCTTAGATTTATTGCGGGAAGTTGGGGGCGATCGCGTGGCGCTAGCTAATTCACCCGGACAATCGCCGCAATTTCCGGGAACGAATCCCATGTCTCCGCCAACTGGAGTCCCCGAATTTAACCCCAATCCCGGACAACTGCCAATGAATCCGGATGGCACATTTAATCCTAATTTGCCGCCTCCATTTCCAGGGATTCCGGGTCAATCTCAATTTGGATTACCCCAACCGAATCCAGGGGGTTTATCACCTGATCCTGGACAATTCCCCATCAATCCTGGTGGTTCGGTGCCACCCAATTCTGGCACACCCACGTCACCGCAGCCGCAAGGGGAATAGTTAGGGAAGCTGGGGGAGCAGGGGAAGCAGAGGAAGCAGGGGGAGCAGAGGGAGCAGGGGAAGCAATGATATATTTTCCCTGATAGCGGCGTAAGGGTTTTATACCAAATCCAGGTTAGCTACCCCCCTTATAATCCAGTCCGCGCAGGCGGATTTTGTTTGTGTAGCAACGATTTCAATCGCCTCCTCTTGCAGGGGGTAATAAAGGCGGATTTGGTATTAATGGGTTTTATTCTCTTTACTTTCCAGCTATGAAAAATCTATCAATTTTATTGTCTGAAGAAACTGAAGGAGTAGAAGTATTACAAGAAAAAGAAAGTTGTTATCAATCAAGCTTTACTGTTGAGCATACCGCAGAAACAAAACAATTTTTTATCCAAACCAATGCACCTTTTCAAACTAAATTTAATAGTGATGAGCAACGTCGAAGTTATCAGGACTATTTAGTCAACCCCCGGCAAATTGCCGAATCAAAGGATTATCCTACCCTACATAGCAATCATACCTGGTTTGATGCCCTTTACGCTCTAGCCCTAGACGAAGTTCGTCAATGTTCTGTGTCTGAAATTAAAAATAATGCCTATTGTAATGGACAAGGGATTCCTGCACCTGAAGGAGGCTATTTTGAGACAGGCTTATTCTGGACTTATATTTGGACACGAGATATTTCCTATGCGGTGCATCTGAGTTTAGCGACTCTTGATCCCATTCGTTCTTTAAATTCTTTGAACTTTAAACTCTCTGAAATTCGAGCAGGGGGTAACCAGCAAATTATACAAGATACAGGTACAGGAGGTAGTTATCCCATATCAAGCGATCGCGTGGTTTGGTCGTTTGGTTGTCAGGCTTTGTTACAACAACTTCAAGGTGAGACAAGGAAAGACTTTGCCCGTTGTGCTTATGCAGCACTCAAAAATACAATTGAACAGGATCGCCACGTCATTTTTGATTGCCAAGATGGGCTTTATCGCGGAGAACAGTCATTCTTAGATTGGCGAGAACAAAGTTATCCTCAATGGATGGCTGAAGATCCGGTAAAAATTGGCATGTCAAAAGCCCTTTCGACGAATTGCTGTCACTTTAATGCCTTACAGTTAGCGGCTTCTCTGGCTGGAGAATTAGGTCATAATTCTGAACAAATAAAGTATAGTCAATGGGCGCAGGATTTAGGTCAAGCCATCCGCACTCACCTCTATTTACCAGAATCCAAACTCTACTCTAGCTTTATCACGACAACCTTTGCTCCAGGGGCTGCCCATCAATACGATTTATTAGGTAATGCTTTGGCTATTTTACTGGATATTGCCGAGGAAACACAAGCCGATCAAATTGTTTCTAATTACCCCCATTTCCCTAAAGGGGCTGCGGTTATTTTTCCTCAACAAAGGGATACTCTGATTTATCATAACCAAGCCATTTGGCCCTTTGTTACCGCTTATTGGCTGAGGGCAGCTAAAAAAGTCGGAAATGCTCAAGTTGTAAGCCTGGGAATGAGTTCCTTAGTTCGCGGTGCAGCTTTGAGTTTATCGAACATGGAAAACTTTGATGCTGTAAGTGGAAGGGTTGAACTAGATACTGAACCCAAAGAACCGCCCGTAAACTCACCCCGTCAATTATGGTCAGTAGCTGGTTATCTGTCCATGATCTATGACATTATTTTTGGACTTTCTTGGACAGATTCAGGAATTCACATTTCCCCTTATATCACCCGTGAATTTCGTAACTATCTCTTACCCAAATCAAATAAGTTAGTTCTCAATGAGTTTCCCTATAAATCACATAAACTGAATATTACTGTTCATTTACCTCCTGTGACGGAACAGATAGAAGGGGCTTATGCCGTTGAAGAAATTCGTCTGAATGGACAAAGAGTCACCTCTGACATTACAGAGGCAATGCTTGATAAAATAAGTAATATAATCGAGGTGGATTTAGAAGAAGCAGACTCAAAAAATAATTCAATTAATATAGTTGGTAATCTGGAAGATTATAGATATAGGTTTGCCCCTCGACCGCCTATCATTGAATCGATCACGGCTATAGAGAATCAACTAGAGATTAAATTTAATCTGAATGGCGAAAATCCGGATGAAGTTACGGTTAATATTTATCGAGATGGACAATTAATGGCTAGGGGACTCTCCGGTCATCTGACAACTTGGCGAGATCCAAACAGTGAGGGAAGGCGATCGCCTAGCTATTGTTATAATCTGGAAACGATTTACACCAACACAGGCACAATTTCCCAACGTTCTCATCCCTGCTGTTATTGGGGGGCTAATAACCATCGAATTTATTCTATTAATGCTGACCAATTTTCCGCGATCGGGGGTCAACTTTCTGAACGTCATGGCAGACAACATTTGGAAAATTGGGGCGAATCGGGACATCGGATTACAGTTCAGATCAAAGCTCAGTTTAGTGGCGCTCACGCGATTCAGGTAGTTGCCGGAAATGGAGCCGGATCGATCAATACAGGGATAACTTGTGGGGTTAAACATTTGCAAATGACGAATTCACAAAACAATCAAGTTGTGGCAGATGGTTATCTAATCATGCCCCATCTTGGCACTTGGGATCGTTGGTTAGAGTCTTCTGTCATTTTTACTCAAGTAGACTTAATCGCTAACCAAAATTACGAAATCAATATTTTTGGCGATGAGCAAGCCATTAACATGTCAAGCTTTGCCCATAATGCCAACTATACAGGGGGTAATGGGGGACATTCAGGACCTTACAATTATGTGAATATCGCTCAAATTAAATTAGCGGCATTATCTTGACCGAAAAAGGACATAAATTCTGTCCGCTGTTCTAAGAAATATTAAAAAGCCTCAAATCCTTACTGTTCCCTGTTCACTGTTCCCTGTTCCCTGTTCCCTGTTGCCTCAATTTGATGATAAAGTTTTCTCAAACCAACCCCGCCTACGTGAGAGAGTGTTCAGTTTTGAGTGACTTATGAGCGATCAATCCAGTGCCGGATATCGAATCGAACGGGATTCCATGGGGGAACGACAAATCCCCAACGATGCCTACTACGGGATTCAAACCCTACGGGCGATCGAAAATTTTCCCATCAGCGGGATTAAACCCTTACCCACCTATATCGACGCCTGTGTGCTGATCAAAAAAGCCACCGCGATCGCGAATGGTAATCTAGGCTGTATTCCCCAAGAGATTAGCCAAGTGATTGTCCAAGCGGCGGATGAAATCCTCAAAGGGCAATGGCGCGATCAATTTGTCGTCGATGTTTACCAAGCGGGTGCTGGCACATCCCACCACATGAATATTAATGAGGTGCTGGCAAATCGGGCATTGGAAATTCTGGGCGATGAGAAGGGGAACTATAAACGGGTTAGCCCCAATGATCACGTCAATTATGGACAATCCACCAATGATGTCATCCCCACGGCGATTAGAATTGGGGCGCTGTTGGCGTTAGAACATACCTTGTATCCCGCCCTATCTGATGCGATTACCGCCCTGGATAATAAAGGCGATGAATTCCAAGATGTAGTTAAATCGGGCAGAACCCATCTCCAAGACGCCGTACCAGTGCGCCTGGGGGAAGACTTTCGGGCGTGGGCGCAAATTCTCACTGATCATACCACTCGGATTGAACGGGCGTCGGAAGATTTAATGGTACTGGGGTTAGGTGGAAGTGCAACGGGAACCGGATTAAATACCCATCCCGACTATCGCCATCAGGTTGCCCAAATTCTTGCCCAACTGGTGGATCACCCTCTCAAATCAGCCCCCCATCTCATGGCGGCGATGCAAAGTATGGCACCCTTTGTGAATGTATCGGGCAGTTTACGGAATTTGGCACAGGATTTAGTCAAAATTTCCCATGACTTGCGGTTAATGGATTCGGGACCTAAAACCGGATTCAAGGAAATTCAACTTCCCCCAGTACAGCCGGGATCATCGATTATGCCAGGAAAATATAATCCAGTGATGGCGGAAATGACTTCGATGGTATGCTTTCAGGTGATGGGGTATGACAGCGCGATCGCCTTGGCTGCTCAAGCGGGTCAATTGGAGTTGAATGTGATGATGCCGCTGATTGCCTATAATCTAATTCACAGTATTGAAATTTTAGGCAATACCCTATCTGCCCTAACCCAAAAGTGTCTAACCGGAATCACAGCCCGACGCGATCGCTGTTTGGACTACGCCGAAGGAAGTCTAGCATTAGTTACCGCCCTGAATCCCCACATTGGGTATCTCAACGCGGCGGCTGTCGCCAAGGAATCTCTGGAAACAGGCAAATCTCTACGAGAAATCGTACTCGACAAAGGATTGATGAGTGCTGAAGACTTAGCCAAGGTACTCGATCTTGATAAAATGAGTGCCTTGTCATCTAACGAATGACAAAGGACATAAGACAAAGGACTAACCATGCAAAGTCAAGATAGTTTTACCCAAATCACCTTGCATTACATCAATGGCGAAACCGAATCCTTTGATATTCCGATGACGCCAGAAGCCTTTAGCGAACAACTTGCTGATTTCCTCAGTCAACCGTGGTTAACCCTGCATCTGTTCGATCAAACGGTGATCATCCTGACATCTCAAATTGTCAAAGTGGAAGCGACACCCCAGCTAACTCAACTGGAAGGGGATGGGGTTTTCTTCGATTGTCAACGAGTCACGGCTCTGTCCCGTGGCGCGAAGGTCTAAGATAAACTAAAGCTATTTCACAATGCCTATGTCTAGCGTTAGTTTAATTCGGGCAGATTCCTATAACCAACAGCCATTGAGAACCGCCGTAGAAACCTTGCTGGAACCGTTGGGCGGGATTAGGGCATTTGTCAAAGTAGGCGATCGCGTCCTCCTCAAGCCTAATCTGCTGACGGCTGGACGTCCGGGAAAAGAATGTATTACTCGCCCCGAACTGGTTTACACTGTTGCCGAGTTGGTCAAGGAAGCGGGGGGTCAACCGTTTCTAGGTGATAGTCCCGCCTTTGGTACAGCTAAGGGGGTAGCACAGGCGAATGGCTATTTGCCAATGATGGAGGAACTTAACATACCCATTGTCGAATTCCATGGTCAGCGTTATCAAACGGTTAGCCATACCTTTAACCACCTGCGCCTGTGTAAAGAAGCGATGGATGCCGATGTGGTGATTAATTTACCCAAGCTGAAGTCTCACACCCAGTTAACTCTGACGCTGGGGGTTAAGAATTTATTTGGCTGCGTCCCTGGTAAAATGAAAGCCTGGTGGCACGCTGAAGCAGGTAAAGATGCCTTGCGGTTTGGGGAAATGTTAGTGGAAACGGCGCGGGCAATTAATCCCAACTTGACGATTCTGGATGCGATCGTCGCTCATGAGGGCAATGGTCCGAGTGGGGGTGAACCCCGACGCTTGGATACCCTAGCGGCGTCGGCGAATGTATTTGCTTTGGATTGTGCGATCGCGAATTTACTCAATGTCGATCCGACTCAAGTCCCCACTCTAGCCGCCGCGATGAAATTGGGGTTAAGTCCAACTCTGGACACTTTAGATTTTCCTCACCTGCACCCAGCCGATATCAATGTACTCGATTGGAAGTTACCGGATCGGTTAATGCCGATTGATTTTGGGATGCCTCGCCTGATTCGCTCCACATTTAAGCATTTTTACATCCGGTGGATCAAAGAACCAATGGGCGTGTATGCTCATCGCTAATGTGATAATTGTCGTATCATTTTTGAGCAAAATTTAACATTGAAAACTCAAAAAGGAATTATTTGGTAAACATTGTTACAGTCCTCCAAGAAGGAAAGAACGTAATCTAATACTACCCTCCGATTGCTTAATTCCACCGCCTAGTGTTAGAGGCGGTTTTTTGTATTTTCTGACTGGAATTAGACTAGATTAGGTGTTTACGGTTAGGTTTTTAGTTAGGGGAATTAAATGTAACCTATGATACGTAATCCCTAATCAATAGAGTTTTATTAAGCTGACTTTTTACAGTATTTTTTGCTGAAAAATATGGTAAAGTTGGAAAGGTCAAGTTGTGAGTTTGAGTCAACTCACCATTCTTTCGATCTTCTGGATTAGACGTTGTATCCCTACGCTAACGTACCGTTGGACTTGCCGAGCTTGACTAAGTCTCTTCCTTGTCTCCTTTGTCTCCTTTCTAACAGAGGGTCAGAAACTTCTGCAAGGATGCACGAGAACTCACCTCAATCTGTCTCGTCAATCTGTCTAAGGTCAGTTGTTTTGGGAAAACAGATGTCCTAAGTCGTAAAATGTAAGGTTTTATGCGAATTGTTTACTAGAAAACAATTATTGAGAAAAAAACTTGTTAAAATAGACGCCATGGGGTTTATAGTTTACCCCATTTTCAGATAAATTCTCAATTGACTCAAGTTCCGATCAAAACCTCATTTATGGAATCAAGCGGCTCGTCTGCCAACTCTTCTGAACCCCATCCTCATAGGTGGGCAGAAATTATAGGTGCGGTAATGGCTTTTTTAACTCTGACCTTACCTTTCTTAGCCATTGCTTATTACTCGTCTGGCAGCTTAGATGTTTTACCGACAACACCCTACTCACTGCCAAGGTCAGAAATAAACAATTGGCAAAATTCTTAAATAACAAAATAACGATGAAATAATCAATAAAGACTTAATCTAATCGAGAGTCTTTTGGCTGATACCAAATCTGATGATGTCACCCCCGTTTCAACTGGGGTACTTTTCTTCTATCCCACCTGTCCTGGATGATGTAGGGATGGACTCACAGCCAATGAGAGCCAATTTAATGTTAATGGGGCTGTTCCCCCTGCGGGAAGATGTCAGCAAAGTTGTATAACAGAAAAGGCAGTGTGGGGAAACGTCACCCTTGGATAGTTTGGTTATCCCCATCTGCTGTGTCGCTTACACCATTTAGTCATGGATTTATCACGCATTGTAAGTCAACCCAAACCGGGACTGATCAACGTTTTAATCGAAATTCCAGCCGGGAGTAAAAACAAGTACGAGTACGACAAAGATTTACAGGCTTTTGCCCTTGATCGGGTCTTATATTCCTCGGTGCAATACCCTTATGATTACGGCTTTATCCCGAACACCTTAGCCGATGACGGCGACCCCCTTGATGGTATGGTGATGATGGATCAGCCCACCTTTCCGGGTTGTGTGATTACCGCTCGTCCCATTGGTATGCTGGAGATGATTGACTCGGGCGATCGCGACGAGAAAATCCTCTGTGTTCCTGACAAAGATCCACGCTATGCTCAGGTGAAATCCCTTAAAGATGTTGCCGAGCATCGGTTGGATGAAATTTCTGAATTTTTCAAGACTTACAAAAATCTGGAGAAAAAAGTCACGGAAATTCTAGGCTGGAAGGATATCAAGGAGGTTATGCCACTGGTTGAGAAGTGTGTCGCCGCCGGGGAAAAGGCTGGCAGATAGTCCAGTAGCCTCAGTAGGGGTTTGGGAACCCAACCCCTACTCATCGCTTTTTGTGACAGAACTCACAAGTCAAGTCCACCAAACACGCTAAAATTAACAGACTTGAGAGAAACTTCCTGATCGGAATCAGGGTGCTAGAAAATTCAACCTAGGGGAAAGCTATAAATTCATCGCTGTTTTTGTACTGGCTCTCCCAACCAAATTTCCTTTAAAAATACCTAATTTGCTCCCTTGGACACAAAAGCCTTAGCGACTATCTCACCGAAAGTACCCTTATCTGAGTATCATATAGTGGAAATTGCTTGGTGTGAAGCTTGGCTAAGGGCAGCTCACTTAATTGAACGATGCCAGATTCTGATCCAGCGTCACCCAGTCCCCGCACATCTAATGTTATAGCCAACATGGTAACTGGCCCTACCGTCAATTTTGTTGTCCAATTTTGGGGCGTTCGAGGTAAAGTTTCGGCTCCAGGAAAAGAAACGGTACGCTATGGTGGCAATACCTCCTGTGTAGAAATGCGTGTCGGTTCCAAACGCCTAATTTTTGATGGGGGGAGTGGTTTGCGACTTCTCGGCAACCATTTACTCCGTCAAATGCCCCTAGAAGCTTACCTCTTCTTCACCCACTGCCACTGGGACAGCATTCAAGGATTTCCATTTTTTACACCTGCCTTTATTCCCGGCAATTGTTTCCACATCTATGGTGCAAGGGCGGCGAACGGAGAATCAATCGAAAAGCGCTTAGGGCGGCAAATGTTAGCGCCTAATTTTCCTGTTCCCCTCCAGGTCATGCAATCGGAGCTAAAATTTTACGAACTGGGTTCGGGTGATAAAATCACCGTGGATGATTTGGTCGTTGAAGTCGTCTTACTCAACGCTGCATCCCACTCAATGGGCTACCGAGTCACCTGGAATGGTCATTCTGTCGTCTACGCGATCGCTCACTCCCAATCGCCGGATCAACTGGATCACAATTTGTTGCACTTAGCCCGCCATGCTGACTTGCTCATCTTGGATGCTCCCTGTACTATTCGTGCAGATGATTCTCTAAAACCTTCGCCTTTAGACTGGCAAGACCAACTCTGGCAAACCGGTTTAGCTACAGCTAAAGCCGCAGGAGTTAAACGAATTGTCATGTCTCACTACCATCCTGACCATGATGATGAGTTTCTTGACTGGATGGAATCCCAAGTGAAATCGGTCTTTCCAAATGACGTACTGGCTCGTGAGGGTATGGTTATACAAGTCTGTTAAGCGGAGAGATTTTGACACTTTAAGTAAAATAATTTATATTAACGTAATTTATTGGGATTTGAGCCAGGACACACTCACTCAAATCTCCCATTGGCGTTATCACCAAACAAGATAAGAAAATTAAAGCGTACTGAAAAAGTAACGGAGTAGGTTCACGAATCAAACGCTTCATCACATCAGGGGCTTAACAGCAAATAGTAAGCTGATATCGCCAAGCGAGTCGCTTTAGATCAGTAAGTTGGTGGAAATAACCCCAACGGGGTTAACGTTTGTAAACATTCCTCAAATCCTTACATAACGTAGCTTGCTTCTCGCTCAAGCGAGTATGACTATCGCCGCCGTTAACTTTGATTTTTCCCACCTACTTAGTCTTACCACTCCGCCAAAGTTGCCAGTCTCCTAGTGCAGCGGGCATAAAAATACTTGAGCAACTTCGTAGATACGATGAAGCAGGGGGAGCAGAGGGAGCAGGGGAAGCGGGGGGAGATATTAGCTGTTCAGTTATTTCTGCCTTCTTGCACTAGGGTGTTACGACAGAAGCGAGACGATTAATGAAAATAGGTGTAGAATCTTTGCCATGCCTGACTACTCGTGGTCGATCAAAAAGATGACTATATTCATGAGCCGCGATAATTGTCTCACCCTGGTTCTCGATAATTAGCCTCTTTATTTGTTACAAATGAACAAGATGATTGGTGTTAATTCCAACGGGCAAATTCTATTCACTTCTATCGCAGTATTGTGGGCTGCGTTTTGGCTAACTCCCTCGGTCAACGCTCAAACTCTGCCTATCCTCACAAACACTAAGTCTTCAGCCGATCAGGGCTTGTCTCTCACAAAAGCAGAAGATTCCATCAAGGCAGAAGGTAGAGAACAGAGGACAGCAGGTAAGCAGTCAGGTGGCAAGGTCGAAGGACATGATAACTGTTTAGGCGGACATGAGATCAGCCATTCAACCCTCAGTCAGGGCGGGTTTTGCCCAAACGTTACTATCCATAGCCAAACGACAGTCCCTAAACCCGCCCCTAAAAACCCGGTTCCCGATGCACCTAGAGTTGGGTCAACACTCAACACCCAACACTCAACATTCAACGCTCAAGTTCCCGATCGCACCACTCCCCGTGACAGTCCCTCAATTCCAGAACTCCCTCCGCCTCAAGACATTGAGCCACCGCCTCCCTCAAGGCTGCCAGAAACTACGCCGTCTCCGACATTACCTCCCCCCGAACAGCTTCTAGACCCTGAATTAGCGCCAACAACGCCTGATGAGACACCTGAGACACCGGAGGGGGCGCAAATTACTGTAAAACAATTTGAATTCACAGGCAATACCGCCTTTAGTGATCAAGAGTTAGCCGAAGTAACCCAGGAGTTTACGAATCGCCCGATTACCTTTGCGGAACTCCTCAATGCCAGAACTGCTGTTACCCAGTTGTACGTGGACAACGGCTATGCCACATCTGGTGCCTTCATTCCGCCTCAACCCCTAACCCAAGACACCGTAACCATTGAAATTGTAGAAGGTGGAATTGAAGAGATTCAGGTGAATGGGCTGCGCCGTCTGCGTCCCAACTATGTGCGATCGCGCATTGCCGTTGCTAATCCCAAACCCCTGAATGTACCGCATCTACTAGAATCCCTGCGTCTTTTGCAACTCGATCCCCTGATTGAAAATGTCTCGGCTGAACTCTCGACGGGTTCTGGACCTGGTACCAGTTTACTCATTGTTGATGTTATTGAAGCCAACACCTGGAGTTACCAACTGATTGCCAACAATGGTCGTTCCCCTAGTGTGGGTAGCTTCCGGCGCGGGGCGTCTATCACCCAAGCCAATTTACTCGGATTCGGCGATGGCGTAACCCTCAGCTATACCAATACCGATGGTAGTGACGAGATTGAATTTAACTACACCCTACCCGTTAATCCGCGCAATGGCGAGGTTAGCTTTAGCTTTAGCAATACCTCCAGCGAGATTATTGAAGATCCATTTAACTTTCTCGATATCCAATCTGACTCCACCAGTTTTGACCTCACCTTTCGTCAACCCCTCCTGGAAACGCCAACCCAGCAATTGGCAGTGGGTTTAACCGCGTCCCGACGCAATACCAAAACCGTTTTCTTAGAAGAGTTGGTGGGAGAAGAAGTGGGTTTTCCCTCGCTGGGTGCTGATGAGGATGGACGGATTCGGGTTTCAGCCCTACGATTCTTTCAAGAGTGGACTCAACGAGGGGCAAGTGAAGTCTTTGCCCTACGCTCTCAGTTTAATTTGGGTCTGGGTATCTTTGATGCCACAGTCAATGATGATGAGCCGGATAGTCGCTTCTTTTCCTGGCGGGGTCAAGCCCAGTGGGTAAGACTTTTAGCCCCGGATACATTACTGGTGCTTCGCGGTGATCTTCAACTGGCGGCTCAAGATTTGTTACCCGTTGAGCAGATTGGGTTAGGGGGTTTAGGGAGTGTGCGCGGCTATCGCCAAGATATTCGACTCACGGATAATGGTGCCTTTGCCTCGGCGGAGGTGCGGCTGCCCATTTTACGCATTCCTGAGTGGGACGGTATTTTGCAGGTTACTCCCTTTGTGGATGTTGGCACAACCTGGAATAACGGCGAGATCGAAGATCCTGACCCCAGTAGCTTGGCAGCGTTAGGGTTGGGACTACAATGGCAACAAGGCGATCGCATTACCGCTCGCTTAGATTGGGGGATTCCCCTGATTTCAGTCGATTCGGAGGATGATACTTGGCAAGAAAATGGCGTATATTTTTCGATAACGATTAATCCGTTTTGATAATTTTTATCTAATGACTGATCATCCTTTTATTATTTCAACCCAATTTCTAAAAGAACACCTCGATGATCCGCAAGTGGTTGTCATTGATTGCCGTTTTGCCCTTGCTGATCCGCAACAGGGATATAAAGAGTATCAGACGAGTCACATCCCAGGAGCGTATTACTTGGATTTGAACCAAGATCTGTCTGCCCCTGTGGAACGTCATGGCGGGCGTCATCCCTTACCTGATCCCAACCGAATTGCCGAAAAACTTGCTGCGATTGGGGTCAGATTCGGTGAAACCTTAGTCGTGGCTTATGATGATTCCCGTTTTGCGTTTGCGGCGCGTCTGTGGTGGTTACTGCGTTACCTGGGACACGATCGCGTTGCGGTACTGGATGGTGGCTGGGGCGCATGGCAATCTCAAGGGTATCCAGTAACCGATGCGATACTGGAACCTCAACCGGGGCAGTTTATGCCGCAAGTGCGCTCTGACTGGGTGGTTGATATCAACGGGGTCAAAACTCGGAAAGATTTACCTGAAGTGGCTTTGGTTGATTCACGGGCACGCGATCGCTATTTAGGAGAGCATGAACCGATTGACCCCGTTGCGGGTCATATTCCTGGGGCGATGAATTACCCTTGGCAAGAGGTGACTAATGCTCAAGGTTATCTCCACTCCCCTGATCAGCAAAAACAGCGATGGCAGGATATCCAAGATAAATCAGACATCATTGTTTATTGTGGCTCTGGAGTCACCGCCTGCGTGAATCTCTTATCTCTGGAATTAGCCGGAACAGGAAGGGGTAAGCTTTATGCTGGAAGTTGGAGCGACTGGTGTTCTTACTTAGCAGAAACCTCTGTTTGAGGTTTACTTTAACGCAACAGAGGTAGGTTAGGTTTCGACTTCGCTCAACCTAATGGAATCTAGTAGCTCAGGTTCAGGCGTGACTTTCCTGATACCCCACGGTAGAATTATGCTTATATCAGTATATTCATAAAAAACCATGTAATATTATCACACTTGTTGACTTAAATGCAAGCAAACTTGCTATTACTGGCGATTCATCCTCAACTAACTCTGATCGGGTATAGTTGGGGGTGAATCGCCGAATTCGATAAAGTACATCTACAGCGAATGGGTTGGTGTTATTCTCAACCCTGAGAATAGCTTGAAGATAGCCCCCTGTCTACGTCCTATCGAGTTGCTAAGGTTTTCTAAAGCAGAGAGAAATCTAGTGACATGAGTTTCTTTGCCAGGAGATTGAACTTGGAGGTGAGAGAGTAAGACAATTTAGATGGCGCTAAAACGCTTAGGAATTACGCCGATAGACTAACTATCAGCCAATATTTAGATTAAAATTGCTAAAATAAGAAGTTCACTTAAATTTCCCAAAACTATTAGGTCTGAGTTTATATGCCTTGCTCGATGAACCGTATTTCTATTTTTGTTGATGGGAATAATATGTTCTATGCTCAACAAAAAAATGGCTGGTTCTTTGATCCAAAGCGGGTCTTAGAATATTTTAGAAAAGAACCCCATATTGTTCTGGTTAATGCATTTTGGTATACCGGATTAAAAGATCCTCAAGATCAGCGCGGATTTAGAGATGCCTTAATTAGCCTAGGTTACACCGTCCGAACTAAAATTTTAAAAGAGTATTATGATGATAGTTCGGGTCGCTACTCCCAAAAAGCTAATCTTGATATAGAAATTGTTGTTGATATGTTTAATACTGTAGAACAGTATGACCGAGTTATTCTGTTTAGTGGAGATGGTGATTTTGAACGGGCAATCGAGTTGCTGCGTTCAAAAAATACTCACATTACAGTCGTATCAACGGAAGGAATGATTGCTAGAGAATTAAGAAATGCTACAGATCGGTATATCGACTTAAATGATATACGTGATTATATCGAGAAAACGGATTCTTGATTAATCACACAAACTAGCCCTTATGATTTAACTCATTGAAGATTAACGAGTTCTGACTGGAGACAATCAAATGAACACACAACCCAATCGAATTATTATTTTTGATACCACGCTGCGCGATGGCGAACAGTGTCCTGGAGCCACATTAAATGTAGAGGAGAAACTAACGATCGCACGACAACTGGCACGACTCGGTGTGGATGTGATTGAAGCCGGGTTCCCCTATGCCAGTGTCGGTGACTTTGACGCGGTGCAAAAGATTGCCCAAACCGTTGGTGTGGAGTCGGGACCAACAATTTGTGGGTTAGCCAGAGCCACTCGTCAGGATATCGAAGCCGCCGCCAAAGCCCTCAAACCCGCTGCCCATGGGCGAATTCATACATTTATTGCCACATCCGATATTCATCTAAAATATAAACTGAAAAAGACTCGACAAGACGTATTGGCGATCGCCGAGGAAATGGTGGCGTATGCCAAATCCTTTGTCGAGGATGTGGAGTTTTCCCCCGAAGACGCAGGGCGTTCTGATCCAGAGTTTCTCTACGAAGTGCTAGAACGTGCGATCGCGGCGGGGGCGACAACGGTGAATATTCCCGATACCGTAGGCTACACCACCCCCACTGAGTTTGGCGGATTGATTCGCGGGATTAAAGAAAATGTCCCCAATATTGACCAAGCGATTATCTCCGTTCATGGTCACAATGACCTAGGATTAGCCGTTGCCAACTTCCTGGAAGCCGTGAAAAATGGGGCGCGACAGTTAGAATGTACAATTAACGGCATTGGCGAACGGGCAGGAAATGCCGCATTAGAAGAACTCGTCATGGCATTACACGTCCGGCGACAATTTTACAACCCCTATTTTGGACGTCCTCCGGAGTCAGAGGAATCCTTAACCAATATTGACACGCGCCAGATTTACAAAACCTCGCGGTTAGTCTCAAATTTAACCGGAATGTTAGTACAACCGAATAAGGCAATTGTCGGCGCAAACGCCTTTGCCCACGAATCGGGTATTCACCAAGATGGCGTCCTCAAAAATAAGCTGACTTACGAAATCATGGATGCCAAGTTAATCGGTTTAACTGATAATAAGATTGTCTTGGGTAAGCATTCTGGGCGCAACGCCTTCCGCAGCCGCCTGAAGGAATTGGGGTTTGATCTGTCTGAGACGGAGTTGAATAAGGCATTTGTCCGCTTTAAAGAAGTGGCAGATAAGAAAAAAGACGTATCCGATTGGGATTTAGAGGCACTGGTTAACGACGAAATCAGCCAAGTTCCCGAACTGTTCCATTTGGAATTAGTTCAGGTATCCTGTGGGGATCATGCTCGTCCTACGGCTACTGTAACCTTACGCACCCCAGAAGGTGAAGAATTGATGGATGCGGCGATTGGTACCGGTCCAGTGGATGCGGTGTATAAAGCGATTAACCGGGTGGTGAATGTTCCGAATGAACTGATTGAATATTCGGTGCAGTCAGTGACAGCCGGGATTGACGCCCTAGGGGAAGTCACAATTCGGCTACGTTATAACAGTCGCGTCTTTTCCGGTCATGCTGCCAATACCGATATTATTGTGGCATCAGCCCAAGCTTATGTGAATGCCCTGAACCGACTCTATGGTTGGTTACAGGGGCAACGTCAACAAGAGAGCGATCGCGAAACCGATAAAGCGGTAGCCTCAGTTTAATCCTCCTTGCCAGATCCCCGACTTCTTGAAGAAGTCGGGGATCTAATTTATAATCCAGTCCGCGTAGGCGGACTTTGTTTGTGTAGCAGCGATTTTAATCGCCGTGGCTTCAGTGGATTTGATATCATCAATTGCATCAATTGGAGCAAAATAGCTTGAGTGTCACTATTCCCATTCGCGCCATTAAACTAACTCCAGGTAGCACCATTCAGATTTCTGACGTATCTTGGCAAGACTTTGAACAAATTCTGACTGAATTAGGTGAACACCGAAACACCCGCATCGCCTACTACCAAAGCATTCTCTCAATCATGTCCCCGTTAGCCATTCATGAACGTCCCCATCGCATCATTGCCGATATTGTTAAAACGATTCTAGATAGCCAAGAGCGGGATTGGGAAGACTTTGGTTCAACAACCTTCAAACGTCCAGTTATTGCTGGTGTTGAACCCGATACCTGTCTCTATATCCAGAACGCCAACCGTGTCGAAGGTTGCACGGCTATGGATTTAGACATTTACCCACCCCCAGATCTGGCTATTGAGTGTGATGTTACCTCAAAAACTACCCTTGACGCCTACGCCGCTTTAGGAGTTCCAGAAGTTTGGATTTATCGTCATCACCAGCTTAGGATATATATTTTCCGCAATGGCGACTATAGTCTTTCCCCAGAAACAGCAATCTTTCCTGATATGTCAATTACCGAACTAATTCCCCCATTGGTACAACAAGCCATTGAACAAGGAACCAGTCGGATGTTGCGGGAATTGAGACAAAAACTGCGTCGATGAAATTAAATATATAGCAACCGCCATAGCGGTTAGGACACATCATTTATGTAGAGACGCGCCATGGCGCGTCTCTACAATGGTGCCGAAAGTCCTAATCGATGTGTCTACTGCTATAAAAAATAATAAACTCAGATCTTGCAGCCGCGATCGCGATAATTCCAGCCATGTCTCCATTCTCTGTTGTATCAGGATACCGTTCCCAGGCTGAAGACACCAGTGTAGAAACCGATAGGTTGACATTCCACTTACTCCGACAACGGACACCGGGCGATCGGTTGAAAATGGCAGCCTCGCTGACAAAGAGCGCCCGTAAGCTGTCGTTGTGTTCTCTAAGCCAACAATTTGCACATCTTTCCCCAACCCAGTTCGCCCAAAAAATTGCCAGAGCGTGGTTACAAGATCATTGCCCTGCTAATTACATTCCCACCGTCAAGTCACAAATGTGGATTCAGGATTCGGTACAGTTAGCGGTTAAACTTCATCCCATTTTTACCACATTGTCCATTCCCTATTACATCACGGGTGGGATAGCAGCAATTGCTTACGGTGAACCCCGGACAACACAGGATTTAGATTTGGTAATCGGGATTTCTCCAACTGATATTGATCGCCTTACCGACGCCCTCAGCGAGTGTGGTTTTTATGTTCCCGGTGTTGATGATGTGAAATTGGGTCGGATGAAAACCCTACAAATTACCGATATGGAGAGCATTAGCCGTGCTGATTTGCTGATAACTGGAACAGAGGAATTTGATCGCCTAAAGTTTGAGCGCCGACGGGTGATTGAGTTTGAAGACACGATGCTCTATTTTGCTTCTCCTGAAGATGTTATTTTAAGTAAACTGCGATGGAGGCAGGGTTCAGGTTCGGACAAGCAATGGCGTGATGTCTTGGCAGTTCTCAAGGTGCAAGGAGAACAACTTGATTTTGATTATTTATGGGAGTGGGCTGAAAAGCTTGGTTTGACACTTGACCTAGACCGAGCTTTTACCGAAGCTGGCTTGTTTGGTTTTTGATCTTCAGTGGTTCCTTGATTTTTGTCTTTCTTTTTAGGGCGCGATCGCACGTTTATTTTTAACCCTTAATTGCTGTAAAATGCGAGTATTTCCAGAAACCGGGTTTCTCATGAGGACAACAACGAAATCGGCATTTTAAACAAAGAAACCCGGTTTCTTGATCGATGCCCTAGAGTTTTCCGGTGAGGGTAAATAGTTTATCATAAATAGCGCAAATTCTTGTACAATTGCTATTAACTCCCTAACCGTCTCCGTACAACCCTTACCCACAAGATGATTGACGAAACTCTCAGCAAAGAACGCCAGTTTCATGATACCTGGGCAGCCGCCATTGATGTCGATGGCATTCGCGTGGCTGATTATTTTGAAGCCTGTACCGCCCCAGAAAACCGCTTTATTCTGCAACAACTGGGCGATATTCGCGGCAAACGTCTCTTAGATTTAGGCTGTGGTGCGGGTGAAAATAGTGTTTATTTTGCCCAAAAAGGAGCGAATTGTGTCGCCGCCGACTATTCACCCGGCATGGTAGAGGTGGCGCTAAAATTAGCGGCGGCTAACGGCGTTAACGTTGAAGGACATACAGCGAATGCTATGGCGCTGGATTTTGCCGACAATACGTTTGATATTGTTTATGCCTCCAATTTATTGCACCATATTCCTGATCCCAAAATCGCCCTAAAGGAAATGCACCGTGTTCTCAAACCCGGAGGAAAAGCCTGTTTTTGGGACCCCCTGAAGCATAATCCTGTGATTAATGTCTATCGGCGTATAGCAACTGAGGTGCGTACCGATGATGAAATGCCCTTGGATATTAATATTACCAAAGTGGTTAAGTCTCTTTTTTCGCAAGTAAGCTATGATACATTTTGGCTGGCAAGCCTTTGGATTTTCTTGCGCTTCTATTTAATTGAAAAGGTTGATCCCAATAAGGAACGTTACTGGAAAAA
This sequence comes from Coleofasciculus sp. A1-SPW-01, assembly GCF_040217205.1. NCBI lineage: Bacteria > Bacillati > Cyanobacteriota > Cyanophyceae > Coleofasciculales > Coleofasciculaceae > Coleofasciculus > Coleofasciculus sp. A1-SPW-01. Next base: position 43,286 of record NZ_JAVJNP010000142.1, read on the forward strand.
GATTATTATCGAATATGAACGATTAAATCCGACGTATCGGCGGCTGGAGACAATTGATCAGAGTCTAAAAAAGATTCCTTTGATGAAACGGTTGGCGTGGAATATCGCTGTTGTCGCGACGAAGTAATTCCTGAAAAAAATACATTCAGAATACAGATGACAAAAGGGAATGAGTAAGGTAGCCAAATCATTATATTTTGGGTATCCTTCTGAAGAAAGAATTAATCTAAATTAGCTGTGACAAAAAGGCAAGGGATGCACCGAACCCGACCCAATACCCGCTCTCCGAGACGCGATCGCTTCGGGTGCATCTAGGATTGATATGGCTGCCAACGGCGTTGCCTGGTATAGGTGAACTACTCCGGCTTACTTCGTAGAAGCCGGAGCTTCTGACTTCATTGGGGAATGCCGCAGCTTAGACTTGCGCCCAAGCTTTGGTCTTACTTCCCCTCCTATGCGCTTCGCGCAGGCTACGCCAACAGCAGCAGTCCCAGTCCCTGAGACCGATAAATGTTGCTGAGCCTGTCGAAGCATTCTGATGCCTTCCGCTCTGATATTTGCTGAAGCATTACCATCTCTATCATGATGAGTGCCGCAGTTAGGACAAGTCCAAGTCCTGACCTCTAAGGGCATCTCGTTTACCTGATAGTGGCAGCTTGAACAGAGTTTAGAACTAGGGAACCATCGGTCAATCTCTACCAGTACCTTACCCTCTTTTTCGAGCTTGTAAGATAAAAAGTTGACAAACATTCCCCAGCCTACATCAGAAATTGCTTTAGCTAGTTTGTGGTTCCGAACCATGCCCTTAGTATTTAGACTTTCGACTACAATGACTTGGTTATCGTCAACTAGCTTTCTAGACAGCTTGTGTAAGTAGTCTTGACGGACATTACTAACTCGTTCGTGAACCATAGCTACCCGTTTTCTGGCTTTATTTCGTGACTTGCTTCCTTTCTCCTTTCTGTCTAATTTCCGTTGCTTCCGCTTGAGGTTACGCTCATGTTTGGCTAAATGTTTGGGATTAGCGTATTTAGAGGTTTTGCACCCATCATTGACGATGGCAAAATCCTTTAACCCTAAATCAATTCCAGCGACTTTACCATCGGTGTTAGTCGGTGGGTTATTCCCTTCTAACTCCATCAAGATAGAAGCAAAATACTTACCCGATGGGGTCATACTGACAGTTACTGTTTTGATAGTTCCTTCAATTGGTCGGTGTATTTTAGCTTTGACTACGCCAACACGACCCGGAAATTTAAGGCAATCATCAACAACCTTAACTGATTGGGGATACTGAATGGACTGCTTATTCTTTTTAGCCTTGAACCTTGGGTATTTGGCTCTACCCTCGAAAAAGTTTCGATAAGCAGTTACTAGGTTGAGCGTAGTAGCCTGTAATACCTGAGAATAGCACTCAGATAACCATTCAGTCCTCTCTTGTTTTTTGAGCTTGGGTAAGAAAGCATTCAATGCTGATTGACTCAAGCCTTTACCCGTTAGCTGGTAGGTTTCAATGCACAGATTGAGTGCATGATTCCACCACCAACGGCTACAACCAAAGTGTTGAGCTAATATCACCTGTTGTTCAGTTGTCGGGTACAGCCTGACTTTGATGGCTTGATGTCGCATTGCTTATCAGCTTTTCTTACTATTATATACTGTTTTCAGTAAATGTATTAGGAGAATTGGGAAATTTCGTTCCTCAATTTCGGAGCTGTCCATCCCCGCCCTACTATTGTTGAGGGCGGGGATTTTCGCGGATCAGGTTAAACTATAAAATCATTTCTACTCTTGCTACCGATGAAGTCTTATCTTGCCGCTGCTGTGCAAATGACAAGCTTGCCTGACCTAGAGAAGAATCTGGTTGAGGCAGAAACATTGATTGAACTGGCGGTGCGCCAAGGCGCTGAGCTGATTACTTTACCAGAAAACTTCTCGTTCCTCGGTAAAGAAGAAGACAAAGTGGCGCAAGCTGACGCGATCGCCCTCCAGAGTGAAAAATTCCTCAAAACCATGGCACAGCGCTTCCAAATCACCCTGCTTGGGGGAGGATTTCCTGTGCCTGTAGACGATACAAAAGTTTACAACACCGCCTTGCTCCTCGATCCCAATGGCGTCGAACTGGTGCGTTATCAAAAAGTTCACTTATTCGATGTGAATGTTCCCGATGGCAATACCTATCAAGAATCGAGTACGGTGATGCCAGGGGATCAACTACCACCTGTTTGCCACTCCGAAACATTGGGTAACTTAGGACTATCGGTGTGCTATGATGTTCGCTTCCCTGAACTTTACCGTCATTTAGCCTATAAAGGGGCTGACATTTTGTTTGTTCCGGCTGCCTTTACCGCGTATACGGGAAAAGATCATTGGCAAGTCCTACTCCAAGCACGAGCCATTGAAAACACCTGTTACGTGATTGCACCCGCCCAAACGGGACGTCATTACGCCATGCGTAAAACCCACGGGCACGCCATGATTGTTGACCCTTGGGGGGTGATCTTAGCCGATGCTGGCGATCAACCGGGTGTCGCGATCGCAGAAATTAATCCGACTCGCCTTGAACAAGTTCGCCGCCAGATGCCATCCCTAGAACATCGGGTTTTCATCTGATTGGTCATTGGTCTTATGTTTTTTGGATGTGAAGTGACCAAACAGGATTAGACCACTGGTTCTGCCGTAATAATTTGTTAAGCCTAAATTTACAACATAAAACCTATGGATGCTACAGAAATTCGGTCGCGTTATGCCGCAGGTGAAAGAAATTTTCGCAGTGTCAATCTGATTGGTGCTGACCTAAACCAAGCTGACCTAAGTTATTCTGACTTGAGTGGTGCTAATCTAAGCGAAGCTAATTTGCAAGGTGCCAATCTAACGGGTGCAGATCTCATTTTTACCACCCTCAGTGATGCGGATTTGAATGGGGCTAACTTGAGTGAGGCAAACCTGATTGGCGCCAAGATGGGTGTTGCTAACCTGAGCGAGGCAAATCTGATCGGTGCCAACTTAATCAGTGCAGAACTCAGTGGTGCTAACCTCAAGAGCGCCAGCCTGAGTCGCGCTTATCTGAGTGATGCGAGTTTAATTAAAGTTAACTTGAGCGACGCTAACTTAAGCGGTGCTAATCTAAGTATTACCAATCTCATCGGAGCGGATCTCAGTGGTGCGAACCTAATTAGTGCTGATCTCAATGGGGCTAACTTGATTGAAGCCAATCTCAGTGGTGCCAATTTAAGTGAAGCCAAATTGTATCGAGCCAACCTAGCTCATGCCAAGCTTAATGGAGCATTATTGTGTCATGCCGATCTGCGCGACGCCAACTTAGCTAGCGCGGATTTGACCGATGCCAATCTAGATCAAGCTAAGCTAGAAGGAACCTTGATCAGTTTGACTGGAGATTCCCAAACCAGTTCCGTGAGTTAGGATTCCGGTATCCTCTGGTTCGTGCTAAAACTTAGCATTGGGAAAAGCTAGTTCAAGCTGAATTCCCAACAAACAAAACCTACCTACACCTATGGATGCAAACGAATTTCGGTCACGTTATGCAGCAGGAGAGCGAAGTTTCCAGAATGCTGACCTGCGTGATGCCGACTTGCGTGATGCTGACTTGCGCGATACTGACTTACGAGGGGCTGACCTCATGGGGGCTAACCTGCGTAATGCTGACCTCAGTGATGCTAACTTACGAGATGCCAAACTAATTGGAGCGGATCTCAGTAAAGCTGATCTAATTATTGCCACGCTCAGTAATGCGGATCTCAGAGATGCTAACCTCAAGGATGCGAATTTGATTGGCAGCAAGCTTGGCGTTGCCAACCTGCGGTATGCCAATCTCAGTGGCGCTAACTTAAGTGGGGCTGAACTAAGTTGTGCGGATATGAGTCATAGCAGCCTGATGATTGCTTACCTGAGTGGCGCTAACTTGATCAAAGCGAATTTGAGTAACGCGGATCTCACCGGCGCTAATCTCAGTATCACCAATATGATTGGAGTCAACCTCACAAATGCTAATCTGAGTGGGGTTAACTTGAGTGGGGCGAACCTCATTGAAGCTAATCTCACAGAAGCTAAACTGAATGGAGCCAATTTAGGTCGGTCTAATTTAGCTTATGCCAAGCTAACGGCGGCGATTCTCAAAGATGCTGATTTAAGCGACGCCAATTTAGCCGGGACGGACTTGACAAATGTAAAACTTGATAGCACCAAACTAGAAGGGACAATCCTAGAGGTCACATCTTTAAACTTAGTGGAATGAATTGGATAGTTCTCCCCCCGACGGTAGAGACGTAGCATACTACGTCTCTACCATAAGATGCGTCCTAACCGCTATGGCGATTGCTAATTTTACTGATTGTTTAGACAACGTGCTTTGTTTTTACTCAGAAAATAAAACGCATTTTTCAGTTAAATCTCTTTCTCAAGATATTCTAGAACCAAAACTTGAACAAGGATGGCAATTAGGTGATCTCTATCGGGTTGGCGATCCCAGTATTGGGGGATGGCCTTGGTAGTATGGGTTTTCGCTGGAGGTGGTGAATCTGAAGTGAGAGGATTAGTACACAGATCCCCGACTTCTACAAGAAGTCGGGGATCTAGCTGGGAGGGAGTATTTCCTTTATTGTTGCTTCAGCACTAGCAACGTAATATCATCAAACACTTTCTGCTGACCAATATGTCGCCGTACATCATCAATCACCGCCTGCTTAATCTCCTCCGCCGACTTTTGCCAATTTTGATGCACCACCTGACAAAGCTTTTCTATCCCATACTGAATCCGGTTTATGTTTTCGGCTTCGGTAATCCCATCCGTATAAAGGACAATCCCATCACCCGGATTGAGTGGTACGAGAGTATGATGAATAAATTCGGAAATTTCATACTCCAAACCAATGGGAAACCCTAAATTGATGGTGTCAATTCGCTCTATTTTGCCACCCTCTCGCACTACAATAGTTTCTTCATGTTGACCACTTACGCTGACTTTACCTTGCGCATAATTAAGAATCGCTAATGTCAAATTTTTGTCCGAGTTCATCCGTTGAACATTCTTATAAATAGTTCGGTTAAGCGTATCCAAAAATCTAACCGGATCAGTTTCGCGAATTTCTTTGAGCGTGCGGACACCCATTTGAGTCATCAGCATTAAAATACCACTTTCGAGTCCGTGTCCGGTAACATCACCGATACCAATAGTGACAACACCGTCGCTGTAGAGTACATCATAATAATCACCTCCTACTTCATCGGCGGGTTCCATAAATCCAGCAATATCGAGTCCTTCAATACAGTTTAGTTCCTCTGTTTTGGGTAGGATTAGATGTTGCATTTGACGGACAATATCCAGTTGAGCGCTCATGCGGAGATTTTCAGTTTTCAGCTTCTGATTGAGCGCCTGAATCTCTTGATTCGCTGTTGCGAGTTGGGCGGTGCGTTCGGTGACTTTATCTTCTAAGGTGACAAAGGCGTGCTGAAGTTGTCCTGACATACAGTTAAATGAGTCAGCCAGTTCCCCCACTTCATCGGTTGAATTAACCGCCGCTTTAACACTCAAATCCCCATCTTGGAGGCGACGGGTTACGACTGTCAGTCGTTTAATCGGTTCAGCAATTTGTCGGCGTAACCAAAATGCCATAGCTATGGCAAGGATTAAGGCGAAAATTCCCCAAATTAGCGTTTGCAATTGCGCTTGATTGAGACTGTGATTGGCTTTTTTTAATTCCTGAGCTAGCATCAATTGCTGATCGGCAACAATTTGATCAAGCTGGTTCAACATGTCTTCAGCTAGCGGTTCGGCTTTGGTTTTCAGTAAGAATAATTCTTGGCGATAGCGGTCACTTTCAACAATTTCAAACATTCGTGGGGGTAAACGAAAGAATTCAGTACGTCTGTTGGCAATTTCATCAAAGCTGGTGCGCTGTTTAGCCGTCAAAAATTGTTGTTTTTTCACTAACTCTTGCCAAGCATTTTGGTTGGATTGAGCCAGAGCATTGTACTCAAAGCGAAAGGAAGGAGAACGAGTGACTAAGTAGCTTTGTAAGGCAGAGATGAGGAGAGCAAAACTACTTTGAAACTCAGCCATATCTCTGAGGAGAGCCGTGTTAGTAGCGGAAGGCGATCGCGTCTGTTGATCATCGAGCATTTCTTCTATCTCTCGCTGAATAATAATAATCGGTTTTTTCCCTTGGCTATCCAAAAGTTTTAAGGCGGGTTGATTTTCCAGCAAGTCATCTCGCAAGGCGATTAACTGATCGGGGAGTTGCGACCAAACCTGATACGTTTGTTTTAGTTTACCGACGCGATCGCGAATATCAGAGGCGGAGTGGTTCGCCAGCACCTCCATTTGGGCTAAATCGGCTTCAAACTTCTGTCTCGATCCTTGGTAGCGGTAGCGGTACTCCGGATCTCCCGTGGCTACATACGCTCGCACTTGGGACAACATTTTCAGCAAATTTGCCTGGGCTTGGGCGGAAGCTAGGGCGGTAGGAACTCGTGTATTCTGGGTTCGATTGATATTGACTTGAGCCTCTCGCCCCCCCAAATAATTTCGCCCAATCACCAGAAACGTCATCACCATTAAAATACCAAAGGCAATATTTAATTTTTGTCCAATTTTCTGATTACGCAGCTGAGCGGCTAGTTTCCGACGGTTAGCTTGAACTCGATCATTCAAAAATTTAGCTTTAAAAGCATTCAGCCTGGAATTCACGGTGTTAACCTCACCCCATGTAATCGGGTTGAACTGATACCGAGTTTAAAGTTTATAGTTTAGCACTTTTTACACGAATCAATCCCGACTGAATCATTGATTTTAGCTAAAATCTTTCAGAACAAACTGCTCCAAACTCAATTCATTGATTCGATTCCACTGATAAATCTTACTGCGAAACGCTTTCCATTTATCGTATACGTCTCTAAAAATTGCATCTTGACGAGCATTTTCTTCTAAAAGGTCAACACTCACTTGATACGCCGTTTGTAATATCTCTTGACTGTAGGATTTTAATTGGATTCCACCCTCAACTAAGCGTTTCAGTGCTTCCCCATTCGCTGCATCCAAGGCGGCTAACATCGTCAAACTCGTTTCCGTCGCCGCCGCTTGAAAAATTTGCTGATAAGCTTTCGGTAACGTTTGCCATTGCTGACGACTCACCAGAATATCTTCACTCGCGCCCGGTTCCCACCACCCTGGATAATAGTAATAGCGAGCAACACGGTGCAATCCTAGTTGCTGATCATCATGAGGATTTCGCCATTCGGCTGCCTCAATTCTACCGTCTTCCAGCGCCGTCAAAATTTCATCACCGCCTAACACAATCACCTGCGCCCCAAAACGGCTAAGAATTTGCGCTCCCCATCCAGGAATGCGAATTTTTAGTCCTTTAAAGTCAGCCGAACGATTTATTTCTTTGTTGAACCATCCGCCCATTTGGATACCCACAGCACCAGCAGGAAATGCGATAACGCCAAAGTCAGCATAGATCTGATGCATGATCTCTAAACCACCCCCATAATATAGCCAAGCATTCTGTTGATATGCCGTTAGTCCAAAGGGAACAGAAATGCTAAAGATTAAGGTGGAATTTTTTTCCAGATAGTAAAGAGCGGTTGTATGACCGCACTCAACCGTTCCCGCTTTAACCGCATCAAATACCTGTAATGGGGGAACAATTTCACCCGCCGGATAGGGAATAATCACAAACCGTCCATTCGTCGCCACCTTCACTCGTTGACAAAGTTCTTCAACCGCGCTAAAGGTAATATCACTTTTGAGCCAACTGGTTGCCATGCGCCATTGAATCGCGGGTTGAGTTGGTGTAGAAGCCTCAGGTTGAGGAGTACTTTGAGTTGAGGCTACTGTGGTGAATCCTGCTGTTCCTAGCACAGCATTTTTGCAGAAGTTTCGGCGCTTCATGGTTAGAATACCCATTGAGTTTAAATGGAATAGTACTGACTTAAGAAAAATAGCACGCCTCTAATCCATTCAATTGGTAAAATATCATAACATTTTCATTACAGCATCAACCAATAAATCAGCGCCAAACCGCACCACATCCGTACAAGGTAAAGCTGTCTCATCCTCAACCTGCGCGATCGCGTCTCGTGCTTCCCTTTCTGTCAAATGCCCGGTATTCAACGCAATGGCTACGACTGGCACCGATGCAAACGCCCCTCCCGCCCTAGCCACAGTTTCATAAAGGTGAATCACCTCCGGTAACGGTGGAATTATTACATCCTGACAATGGCGAATATGAGTTTGTCCAGCGCGATGAACTACGATTAACCCTGTCGGTTGTGTGCCACGAATTAAGGGTAAGGTGGCTGTAGAACCGGGATGAATCAGTGAACCCTGTCCTTCTATGATTAACAACTCATAATCTTTACCAAATTTCATCACCGTATGTTCAACCGCACCCGCCGCAAAATCAACCCGAATCGCATCTAAAGGAATACCATCTCCAGCAATCATTAACCCCGCTTGACCCGTTGCCAAAAACTTAGACTTGATTCCCTTTCGACAAGCGGCGCGATGGAACTCAATACTGGTAGACATTTTGCCCACACTCATATCCGTGCCAACGGTTAAAATACGTTGACAAGACAGCGATCTCGCTTGGGCTTTGCCAATCCCTAAATCCTGGGGTTCCTGACGGATATCCCAAATTTGTTGATGGGGTTGGAGTAATTTCTGTAACTCAGGATCAGATGCCATTGGCGTATGCAAGCCGTTATAAACAGAAAGTCCCGCCGCGATTCCCTGCTTAACTTCTTGCCACCAAACCTCTGGCAACCGTCCCCCCGATGGGGCAATTCCAATCGCTAAAACAGTCGGATTGTAGGCGAGGGCGGAACTGACTGAATCCACAATCGGCGCATTACAGTTAATTCTCGTTAAGTCCGATAACGACTCTCCCGCACAGTCTTTGTCAATCACCGCCACCACCGTTGCTTCCCCATACCGTAGCAGCGTTAATCCGGTTTTGCCGTGATCGCCGCGAATCCCTTCATGTAATAAAATAGCGACGCGCTGATCACTTGTCAGATACATGGCGTTGCACTCCCAATCCTGATAAATTATTCGGTATCAATCGTCCATCTTGCAGTGTCGCCCCGGTGAAGGGATCGTCGGCTAAATTTAAATGGCTGTCTAAATCTAGATAATCGGCGAACGAGGATAAATGAGAGGCGGCGGTATTGGCGAGGGTACTATCGGAATAGCAGCCATACATCACCTGTAATCCACAGGCTTTGGCAGTATGTACCATCCGCAATGCTTCCGTTAATCCACCGGATTTCATTAGTTTGATATTAATCCCGTGAACACAATCCGCCAGGGGAGGAATATCTTGACTGGTAAAGCAGCTTTCATCCACGAAAATAGGTAGAGGCGATCGCGAATACAGGTGAGGCAAATCCGCCTCTTGTCCGGCGGGAAGGGGTTGTTCGACGTATTTGACGCCCTGTTGGGCTAACCAGTCACACATTTTTACGGCGTCGTCTACACGCCAACCGCCATTCGCATCAACGGTTAGTTGGGCTTGGGGGGCGACATCTCGGATAGCTAATAGCATTTCGCGATCGGCTTCAATTCCGTCAGGGGAACCGAGTTTAATTTTAATCACACTGCCCCCCGTAATCGGTATCCAATCTCGCACTCGTTGTTTTGCGGCTTCAGGTGTACCAATTCCTACCGTGGCGGAAATTGGCACAATCCGGTGACGATTACATCCCGACAATTTCCATAAGGGAACACCTAGGTGTTTTCCTAACCAATCCTGTAATGCGATATCAATCGCCGCCCTAGCCGCCGATGGTACATCCGCATCTGCCAAGACTCGTTCAATTTTCTGGCGTTCCCAGGGGGTATAGGTTTCTAATGTCGGTATGACTAACTCCAGTGCATCCAACAACATCTGAGTCGTTTGGGGAGTTTTAGTTAAGGGATGGGATGGAGTCGCGATCGCAAAGGGAGAGGCTTCGCCCCAACCCTCTATCCCCTGATGTTCTAGCCGCACCCAGATATTGGTGCTTTGGGAGGTTGTGCCGCGACTAATGGTTAAGGGGAATCGCTTGTGAACAGTAAAGGGTTCTAAGCTAAGACGCATAATCCAAGGGTGGTTTGGGGAAAAGGAAAGCCATACTAGGTTATGGTACTGGAATTTCCTGATCTCAACCGGAAGCCGATGGGGTAACTGGCTTAACTCTTAGCTTGACAGCGCTTCAGGTAAATCTGTAGGGTGAGGAGAGTGAAGCGTAACGCACCACTCACCGTTAAAGACTTTAGTGGAATAGATTTTACGGTTAAATCGGGCGCAAGCCTTGCGCCCCTACAGGTTCTGAATGGAAGCGTTATCCATCAAATTCGGTGTGCTACGCCATTACACAAAACCTATTACAACGGGTGCAAGATATCAGTTGGACTTGGTACAATTGACCCATTATACTGTGTTGGTCTGTTGTTGATGCTTCACATTAAAAATCTTACTATCCATAAATTCCGGGGGCTGCGCGATTTGAATTTGCAGAACCTGGGACGGATTAATTTGCTTGTTGGCATTAACAACTCAGGCAAAACCAGTGTTTTAGAAGCCATTTCCACCTATTGCTGTCCGTTAGATCCACTGGAGTGGCTAAATACGGCAAGGCGGCGACATAAAAGTAGACTGCCCTGAACCAATTTCTAGCTTTAATCGAGACGCTTGAGTTTGGGTTTCGGAAATTGAGATCCTGACTCCTAATAAACACTTTCCAGGACAGAGGGTTGAGGAGAGGGCGACCCGAGTCTATTTAGTGGATTGGAGTTGTTAATTAGTGCAGGCGGGTCGCCCCTACACAAAGACTAACGGTTTTTCTCCCTTGTCTTCTTGTCACCTTGTCCCCCTTGTCTTGTCCCCACCCTAAAATAAAAAACCCACACCTGTCAGACACTTAACCGGGGGGCCAGTCCATCTGGCGTCCGCCTAAAATGTGTAAATGTAGATGATCCACGGTTTGACCACCATCAGCACCGTTGTTGATCACCACCCGATACCCTTGATTCAAACCCACTTGTTCAGCCACTCGCTTGGCGGTTAACAGCAGATGCCCCATGAGGGCGTGATCGTGGGACTCCGCCGCCGCTAGCTGGGGAATCGGTTTTTTGGGAATGAGCAGAATATGAATGGGGGCTTTGGGTGCAACATCCTTGAACGCTAGGACTAGATCATCCTCATACACAATGTCCGCCGGGATTTCCCGACGGATAATCTTGCTAAAGATTGTCTCACTCATGGCTAATCGCGGTTTTAGTCTAAATGCTTCATTAGAAAGTAGCATACAGGAACCAAAACCACCTAAGATCGAGATAGAGTAAACAATTTGGGAGAAACCTCTCTAATTCAACCGCATCGGTTTTCTATAATTTGTTAGCCTTCAACGAGAGTGCATGGCATTCTCAATATTGGAACAAGACGTTAGTCAGCTATGTCTATCGAGAAACTTCAGCCCGCTGAAAAAGCCGCCGTCGGTGTCTACATGCCTTATTATCAAGGCGCTAAACGCAATGCTCTCCCTCTAGCGATTAGTCTGTATCAACAGGGATCGTTAGAAGGAAATCGCCGTATTGAAGGCGGTGAGAGCATTCCCTTTGTGGCAACCTGGTTCGTCTCCAAGCTACCTTCGGAACCAACCCGCTGCCGATTACAGTTTGACGGCAATGCGGAACTGAGTTATGAGGTAACCTTGGCGAATTCTGAATTTATTAATTACTTAATCGAAGTGATTTTGAATTTCAAGCGTACCCGCTTGACCGATTTTTCCCAGACATTTTATCGCAAACTACTACGTGACGAGTAAACTCAAGTGGCATTTTGAACGGAGGAGCGAAATTAGGGGTGACAAAATCCGTGAATTATTTACTAATCGGATCAACGGAAGCATATAGTGGCAAGTCCGCCATCATTCTGGGCATCGCCCATCAGCTTAAAAGTAAAGGACTGGATATTGGTTATGGTAAGCTCTTAGGCTGTACTGAGTATGCGAATAAAGTGGATCGGGAAGGCGATGATGTGCAGTTTATTCCGTCTATCCTAGATCTACCAGAAAAACGGGTGCGATCGCCTCTACTCTATCTGGATGATCAGACGATGCAGAAACGCTTGCGGGGTGAGGATTCGACCAATTATCGTGCATCACTCAAGTCCTATCTCCAGCCGCCGATTGGTGATTTAATGATACTCGAAGGACCGAGTACCCTGTTTGAAGGGAATCTATTTGACCTCTCGTTACTGGATATTGCTCAGGAAGTAGAGGCTTCTATTATATTAGTCAGCCGTTTTCATTCGGTGCTACTGGTGGAAACGCTACTCTCTGCTAAACACCAACTCGGCGATCGCTTACGGGGAGTTGTGATTAATGCGATTCCGGCTGATCAACTGGAAATCGTCCAATCCACTGTCCAACCTTTTCTAGAGGCGCAAGGTATTCCCGTATTGGGGATGTTACCTCAAAACGATTTACTCCGCAGCGTTACGGTTCGAGAATTAATTCATCAACTCGATGCCCAAGTGCTTTGTCGTCCGGATCGGGTGGATTTATTGGTTCAAAGTTTGACCATTGGCGCGATGAATGTCAACTCTGCCCTAAAATATTTCCGCAAAGGCAAGCACATGGCAGTCGTCACCGGAGGCGATCGCACGGATATCCAAATGGCAGCACTGGAAACATCAACCCACTGTCTGATTCTAACAGGACATATACCACCCCAACCGTTAATTGTCAACCGGGCTGAAGAACTGGAAATTCCTATCTTATCAGTGGATCTCGATACCCTGACAACGGTGGAAATTATCGATCGCGCGTTTGGTCAAGTACGCCTGCGCGAATCCATTAAAGCCCAGTGCATCCAAGAGCTTATGGGAGAACATTTTGATAGTGAACGGTTGATGAATCTATTGGGTTTACAAGCGGCTGTTTCAACGCATTAAAACGTCATCATTTGTCATTTGTCCTTAGTTTTTAGTCATGAATCTGTCTACCTTGATACGGCAGATTTTTTGTTTGAATCTTGAATTTTAAATTGGCTGGATTAATGGTTACCCATCACTGAATAGAATCTCATGAGGTTAGATTTAGAACGATTTTTCGCGGCGTGTAATCCCAGCAAAACCCTAAACATGAAAAATGCTGAGGATCACAAGTATTATATCGAATTTGCTGGAGTGCGGGGTGGTAAGGCAATTGAAGCATTAAAGCGGACGATCGCACGGCTATCACCCAACGAACCCACCTGTCAATTATTCACCGGACATATTGGCTGTGGCAAGTCTACAGAGTTATTGCGGTTAAAGATGGAGTTGGAGGCGTTGGACTTTCATGTCGTCTATTTTCAAGCCACAGATGATTTAGATGTCGCGGATGTTGATATTACCGATATTCTACTCGCGATCGCCCGCCAAGTGAGTGCCAGTTTGGAATCGAGTCGGGTGACGCTACAGCCACGAGGGTTTAAGGCGTTTTTACAGAAAACTATTGATGTGCTACAGACACCGATAGAAGTAGGAGGGGAAGCCAAACTTCCAGGGATTGGTACAGTTAAAGCGAGTACCGAGGGCAACTTTGAAGTCTCTCTTCCCGATGAAATTGCCAAACTTACGATCAAAGCCAAAAATAGTCAGCAGATGCGTTCCAAACTCAGACAGCATTTGGAACCCCAAACCAGTCAAATTTTAGAGTATATTAATCAGGAAATCCTCGAAGTTGCTATTACACAACTCAAGCAACAGGGTCAAAAAGGATTAGTCGTCATTGTCGATAACTTAGATCGCATTCCCAACCAAGAAACGGCTGCATCCAGCAAACCACTTCCGGAATATATTTTTGTCGATCGCGGCGAACAATTAAGTCAACTCAATTGCCATTTGGTGTATACCCTTCCCCTATCGCTAATTTTCTCCAATTTACGAGAACCGTTAAAGAATCGTCTCGGAAATGGTCGTAGTCCGATTGTTTTATCCATGGTGCCAGTCTTCTCCCGCGATCGTCAAGATCATCCGGGAGGAATTGCGCTACTGCGACAGATGATTTTAGCCCGGGCGCTTCCAGAAGCGACAGCCGAGGAACGTTTAGCAAGTGTCACCAAAGTCTTTGATAGTCTTGACACATTAGACCGACTGTGCAAGATAAGTGGCGGTCATGTACGAAGTTTGTTGGGGATGCTTTATGCCTGTCTCCAGGAGCAAGATCCGCCGATTTCTCGCCCGATTTTAGAAATGGTAATTCGCCAAGAACGGGATAGTTTATTGTTGGCAATTGATAATCATGAATGGGAGTTATTGTTTCAAGTGGTGCGGGAACAAAAGGTTAAAGGTGATCATGAATATCAAACATTACTGCAAAGCTTATTTGTATTTGAGTATCAAGATGAACAAGGGAGTTGGTTTGGCTTGAATCCATTATTATTTGAGACACAAAAATATCAGGACTGGGTGCGGCAGAATGAGTAAATAGAAGATCAGGGTTGTAGGGGCAGGTTTTACCGATAAAATATAGGAGAAAACCCCTAAATTAACTAAACCAGCCCTGCTTGGGGTACAAAGGAGACAAAGAAAAACATTTCAACTTGACACATCACCGACTCCAACCCCCTCGGCGTCCCTCTGCGTAAACCTCGGCGTCCCTCTGCGTTAAAAAAATATAATTTCCACTCTAACAAACTTACTATAAATTGTGATCATGAACACCCCAGATACCCTAGCCGAAATTGCCGCCTGTAACGATCAGGCATTAAACACCCTAACCCGATCGCTTACCCATTCCCAGGGACGATTTTCCTTAATTCTGGCGCGGTGTAACTATACCTGTTTGCGATCGCAGATTCTCCACCTGCTACACCAACGCTTTTCCCTCAACCTAATTGAGTTACCCCTAGACTCATCGGCGCAGACGATATATACCGCGATTCACAATCAATTAGGGAATCAAAAACCTGATGCTATATTAGTCACCGGGTTAGAATCAGTAACAAATCTCGATAACTTACTCATCGCCACAAATCGAGTACGGGACTTATTTCGTCAGTTTCCCTTTCCTGTCGTCTTTTGGGTAACCAATCAGGTATGCAAACGGCTGATCAAAGTCGCCATGGATCTCTACAATTGGTCGAGTCCCAAGCTAGAATTTGTCCTACCTGAACCTGCACTAATGGCATTAGTTGAAGAGACAGCGAAGCAAGCCTTGGCAGATGAGGAAAACTTAACGTTAGATGATACCGAATTACAAGCCATTCAGCAATCATACTCCGATCAAGGAAGGGAATTGCCCACTAAGTTTTATGCCATTTTATCCTTAAGTTTGGGAATCATTAAAACCCGAAACAATCACATCGATGAAGCGATTCCTCACTATCAGCAAAGTTTAACCCTTTGGCAACAGCATCAGTCCGCCGAACAGATAGGAATTACGTCACTGCATCTAGCTTGGGCGTATTCGCTGAAAGGGGAGCAATATCAAGCAAAAATTCGGGACTATGTGCAGCAAACTTGGCAGCATTTGCATCAGGAACACTGCACTGATTCCTTGATTCATCATAGTTGTAAACTAGGAGATTTACTGCGACAGGTTGGTGACTGGGAAAAATTACAACAATTAGCGGAAAAAGCATTAACTTGGCATCAGCAGCAGGGGGATGTCCAGAAAATTGCCCAAGATTATGGGTTTTTAGCCGATGTTGCTTTAAATCAACGTCAATGGCGGGATGCTCAAAAGTTCGCGCAGCAAGGGATTAAGGCTTGGCAACAGGTATCAGAGTTTGAGATAAAACGGTTAGGATTGTGTTATTTTATTCTGGCACAATCGCAGCAGCAGTTGGGTCAAGAAAAGGACGCGATCGCGACATTGGCAACAGCAAGAGAGATTAGTTTAAATGCCACCATTCCCTTACATCAGTATGACCCGAAACTTTACGTTAACATCCTACAAAACTTACGTACCCTGAAATTTGAGCAAGGGGATTATTTAGACGCCTTTCATTTAAAGTTAGAACAACGGCAAATTGAGACCCAATATGGCTTACGGGCATTTATTGGGGCGGGACGACTGCACCCGCCGCGACAGGTTATTCCGCCCGGTATTCGGGGAAGACAGGGGTTATCCTTATCCCAAATCGTCGCTTCCTCTGGACGCCAGAAGGATGTCGAGGAACTGTTAGAACGAATTCGACGACGCGATCGCAAATTGACGGTAATTTATGGGTCATCTGGGGTAGGAAAGAGTTCGATTTTGCAGGCGGGATTAGTTCCAATTCTGCAACAGACTTATTTTGAAGGACGGGATATTGTCCCTGTTTTGCTACAAGTTTATAAGGATTGGGTAGGGGAGTTAGATCAGGGTTTAGTGGAAGCTTTGAAGAAGGTTAATCGTTCTTCTATTTCTGCTAAGGATTCCCTGGATAGTCAATCTGATCCCCCCCCCGCCCCCCTTAAAAAGGGGGGAGCTAAGAGAAACTCGGATGTTAATTTAATTAGTGATAATAACGTTAACATTACGAATCATAAGGATAGCAAAGAAAATTCCGACTCCCACCTTCCCTTGCAGGGAAGGGGGGCTGAGGGGGTTAGGTCAACCCTATCAAAAATTCTCAAACAATTGCGTCAAAATGAACACAGCCAATTGTTAACCGTGCTGATTTTTGACCAATTTGAGGAATTTTTCTTTGATCACAAAGATTCAACCAGCCGACGAGAGTTTTATGAGTTTTTGCGCGAATGTGTAAAGATTAGCTATGTCAAAGTTATTTTATCCCTGCGGGAAGACTATATTTATTACCTATTAGAGTTAAACCGAACAACCCCGTTAACTAATATTGACAAAAATCACGAGCATATTCTCTATTACTTGGGTAATTTTTCAGCAGCAGACGCCAAATCTATCATCCAGAGTTTAACCGCGCGATCGCCTGTACCTTTTGAGCCAGATTTAGTTGACCAATTGGTGCAGGATTTAGCTCAGGATTTGGGAGAGGTGCGTCCGATTGAGTTGCAGATTGTTGGCTATCAACTGGAAACGGAGAAGATTACTACGCGGGAGGACTATCAAAAATATGAGTCTAAAGAGGAATTAGTTGAGGCGTTTTTAGCCGATGTTGTTCAAGATTGTGGATCTGGAAATGAGCAGATTGCCAAACTTGTCTTGTACTTGCTAACTGATGAGAATAACACTCGCCCCCTAAAAACTCGTGCGGATTTGGAATTGGAGTTAGAGGTAAAGAGTGAAACGTTAGATTTAGTTTTAGAAGTGTTAGTCGAATCAGGGATAGTTTTGAGAGTTCCAGCTATTCCAGATGACCGCTATCAACTGGTTCACGATTATCTCGTATTATTTGTTCGTCATCAACAAGTAGGTGAAACAGTGCCCTTGCTGGATTAATCAACTGACTCAGACCATTCAAAACACCCAGCCAGTCTAGATGTGAATAATTATGTCGATTATGGAAGTTTTATTAAGAAAGTCGCATAACATACGCTGATAGGGCTAGTATACAGAGCAAGGTTCTGATAAAAACCTAATTTGGGAAATTATCAAGATTTGAATCTGTAAGGAAGATTATGTTATGAGCAACAGCTTAAAGTCTTTACTTTAAAGGAAATGGGGATCAAACTATCTTGATTGAAGGTAGCAATGCTAACATGATCCTCGGACAGAATGAGGAAGATGGAGATATCTTTGTTAGAGACGGAGATGGTAACACAACCATTCAGATAAGTGGATCGACTGGAGATATTTCAGCAAGTGATGTCAACCTTCGGGATGATGAATTTGCACGCATCAATATGAGAGCAACTTCTCCAGATAATGATGTGAGAATGTTTATTGATGCTCGGGGTGATGGCACAAATCGTGGTCAACTAGGTACCTTCTCAGATCATGAGCTTCACATAGTTACAAATAACGCTACAAGAATGGTAGTAAGTGAAAATGGCAATGTTGGAATTGGAGTAACCGATCCTCAAAGTCAGTTAGAAGTTAATGGTCAAGTTCAAGCGAATGGAATTCTATTTTCTGATGGAAGTGTGCAAACAACAGCGACATTGGTAGGTCCAAGGGGACCGCGAGGTGAAGATGGCGACATTCTTCTGTTTCCAAGCTCAGCCACTAACAATCATACGGTGGATCAAGCCACTATCCATCTAGATGCTAATGCTGGAGAAATTACGTTCAGTAATGCTGACTGTGCAGAGGAATTTACAATTGCCGAAGCCATTGATGCAATCCCTGGCAGTGTTATGGTACTCAACGACGACGGTTTACTACAACCCAGCAACAGAGCCTATGACAAGCGTGTGGTTGGGATTATTTCAGGTGCTGGAAAGTATAAACCTGGGTTGCTTTTAGACAAGCAAGATAGAGAAAGTAATCGTAGCCCCATTGCCATAATGGGCAAGGTCTATTGCATGGCTACCGCTGATGTCGCTCCAATAAATGTTGGAGACTTACTTACAACGTCTCACATCTCCGGACATGCGATGAAGGTCACAGATGAGCATAAAGCATTCGGTGCTGTTGTTGGTAAAGCCCTAGCTCCTTTCACAGACGGTACTGGTCTTATTCCTGTATTGGTTGCATTACAGTAGTAGCGTTGAGCTGCCTGATACTGCGTTGGTGCGGACGGGACGAAGGTTGTCGGTGAGTATCAAAAGCTACTGGTCGCCGCTCAACTGGGATGTTGAGCCGACAAATCCCACCTAGCAAATACGGCATAGATTTACAACCCTTAAAATCCACGAAAAACATAAAACCCAAGGGAGATGAACCTTGGGCTTATGAGTCATTTGGAGTAGGCGATCGCTTGAAATTGGGACATTTCTCTAGAGCAAATAACAGTTAGAAAAGAGATTTGTGAGTGATGGCGACTTGCATTTTTTCCAGTAACTCCGAAAGAGGAAGTGCCCTAAAATCCCCAGGCGCGATCGCACACTCAGGGTTTGCTGCTCAACTAACAGACTTCATTCAAGATTGGGCGATCGCTCCACCAATTCCTGCACAAAGGCTTGATGGATTGGGTCAGCAATCCCAGCTTGCAGCCCATTCAGCACCTCCATCATTCTGCCCTCTAATAAAGCTGGCACGTTCAGCCACAATCCGGGAAACACGCTACTGCGAATCATGCCATCGGCATCTGGTTCAATTAAGACAAATTCCTCTGCTTGCAACCGAAACCAACTGAGGCGGTTCTCAAAGGTTGACCACACCAAATATTCCTGTACCCCATTGCGTCGATAGGCATTGCGCTTGACTCCTAAATCAATTGCCGCACTGCTTGTGGCAATTTCCGCCACTAATTCTGGTGTCCCTTCGATATAGCCATCCTCGCTAATCGTTGAGTTACCGCCAACTTCAATTCGCAGCAGGGCATCCGGTTGCGGTTCATTGTCCATATCTAGCCGGGTTGTAGCGTTATCCGATCCGCTAACACCCGGAGTTGCTGTGCAATACACCCCCAGCCAGGTAATTAAATTAAAATGAGGATTACCGTGAAAAACTCTAACTGGGGATGCCACGTAAACCACTCCTTCAATCAGTTCCGCTTTAAATTTTTCTGGGGTCGCCTCATAGCGGCGCTCAAACTCAGCACGAGTCAATCGATCGCCACTTTCCAGGGGTGGAATTGGGATGGAACGAGCAGGCTGCTGCAACACCATAATCAAAAATCAAAGTTTAGAGGATGAAGGAGATGGTTGGTATCCATTTTACAGCACTTTTTAACACGGTGTGGTACAGTAACAGCCATGAGCGAACCAATTTATTTATGTATAGCGCTTCGCGCTGGTCTATTTACACGCCTGCGAGATGTATCCTTGATCAGGATTTTATAGAGCATTTGTACTACACCCCCAGGAGAGCAAACTGCTTTCTTGAGTAATTAAGAGGCAGTATGATAAAAAAATGTGACGAAACAAGCTTGTTTCACCCCTGTCTTGCCTCTTATAGGCAAGTTTTGGACAGTAGGTTCAGTTATGCGATCGCGTCAAATCGTTGTACCGCCAAGTCCAAATCACAGAGGCAGTTGGCAGTGGTTGCTCCAGTTGTGCGATCGCATTGTGCCAGCCTTAGCTAAACCCACGCTGGCGGGAAGTATTTCTAGGACAGTCGATCAAAAAGTTTTCGGTTGACATAGCCTGATAAATTTCAGCTTAAAGGCTTTGTCTGCCAAGCTTTTGAGTTGCTTTTCACCCCTTCCGTAAAACAATTTTTCCGATGAACTCTATCCTGGTTTTCGGTAGCATCAATATCGATTTAGTCACCAAAACTCCCCGCTTACCTGTCGCGGGTGAAACGGTGAACGGATCGGAATTTTTTACCGCTTCTGGGGGGAAAGGGGCAAATCAGGCTGTCGCCGCCGCCAGACTGGGAATGATGACTCACTTGGTTGGGCGCTTGGGAGATGATGCATTTGCCCATCAACTGCTGGCAAGTTTACAAGCCGCAGGGGTGCAAACCGATCAAATTTTGCGGGATACTTCGGTGAGTTCCGGTGTGGCTGTAATTTTGGTTGATGAAGCGGGTGAAAATCAGATTGTGATTACAGCAGGTGCCAATGGACAACTAAATCAAACCGATGTGGCACGTCTTAAACCCCTCTTACCCACAGCCACCGCGCTACTGATGCAGTTAGAAATTCCCCTGATTACCGTTGTTGAAGCGGCTAGAACTGCCCATGATGCAGGGGTTCCGGTCATTCTTGATCCGGCACCAGCCCAGGATATTCCTCTGGAACTGTACAGCCTGGTTGATATTATCACTCCCAATCAGATAGAAGCCAGTCAGTTGGTGGGTTTTGCTGTGGATAGTCTGGAAACAGCCCAGAAAGCCGCGCCTATCCTTCAGCAACGAGGTGTGAAGACTGTAATTCTGACATTGGGGAACCAAGGTGTTTACTGTAGCACTCCATCTGAACGCTTTTTTGTACCAGCCTTTCCGGTTCAGGTGGTTGATACAACAGCGGCGGGTGATGCGTTTAATGGCGCATTAGCGGTGGCGTTGGCAGAGGGATTATCGATACAACAAGCCGTTGTTTGGGGTGCAGCAGCCGGGGCAATTTCGGTTACTCAAGCCGGGGCGCAGCCTTCGCTACCGAATCGCGAAGTATTGGAACGGTTTTTCATCGACGTAGAGACGCGCCATGGCGCGTCTCTACACAAACATTCGTAGCGTTTTTTCTAGTTCAGATTAACCACCAGCCACAGCAGGGACAATGCTGACTTCATCGCCATCGCTGAGTTGGGTATTTGTGCCATCGAGAAAGCGAATATCTTCGCTATTGACGTAGAAGTTTAAAAAGCGGCGAGGCTTCCCTTGATCATCACACAAGCGCCCTTTAATTCCAGGACAATTAATTTCGAGGGAGTCCAAAAGTTCAGCGACATTGCCAGCGCTGCATTCAATCATTGCTTTATTGTCAGTGAATTTCTGGAGGGTGGTAGGAATTAAAACTTTTACAGCCATAGATTTGGAATCAGTGATTAATGGGTAGATGTTCGAGATGTTTCCAAGTAGAGATATAGGGAAACAACTTAAGGTGATAAGCAATACTGCTCAGCTTTTGGGCTGTGTACTCGCACTTTTTGCCTCCCTTCTTCTACCCAAGCCGGGTTAACTACCCCCTTCATGAGTAGAGACAAGGCAACAGGCTTTCATTGGCTAAGGGATAAAGGGGTTCCTGTCGTCGGATTTGGTATTACTCCCCTCTCCCAAGCTTGGGAGAGGGGCTGGGGGTGAGGGTTGTCAACGTATTAAACCAAAACTTGTTGCCATTCTAAACGGTCAAGGGTATGCGCCCGTTCTAATGCTCGCTCAAAACTGTCTAATTTGGGTTCAATGGTTAGGGGTTCACCAATATATCCTTGTACCGCTTCTTGGGTTTTGAGTCCATTCCCGGTGATATAGGCAACAGTGGTTTCATCCGGGTTAATTTTTCCAGCTTCTACTAATTTCTTGAGGACGGCAATTGTTGTACCGCCAGCGGTTTCGGTAAAGATACCTTCGGTTTCCGCCAGCAGTTTCATGCCTTCGACGATTTCGGCGTCGGTGACGGATTCAATATTACCGTTGGTTTTCTGGGCGATCTCTAGGGCGTAAATGCCATCAGCAGGATTTCCGATCGCGATCGATTTAGCAATTGTACTCGGTTTTACCGGAGTGACGAAATCCCGTCCTTCCCGGAAGGCTTGAGCAATGGGAGAACAACCTTCGGCTTGTGCGCCACTGAAGCGCACCGCTTTATCTGCCACTAAACCAGTTTTGATGAACTCTTGGAAGCCTTTATAAATTTTGGTGAACAGAGAACCGGAAGCCAAGGGCGACACAATATGATCCGGTAGTTGCCAACCCAGTTGTTCAGCGACTTCAAAGCCCAGAGTTTTTGAGCCTTCTGAATAATAAGGACGCAAGTTAATGTTTACAAATCCCCAACCATGGGTATTGGCAACCTCACAACAGAGGCGGTTGACCTGATCATAGTTGCCTTCTACTGCCATTACGGTGGGGTTGTAGATTAATGTACCTAAAACTTTCCCCGCTTCTAAGTCAGCCGGAATAAATACACAACAGTCGAGTCCGGCGTGTGCCGCGATCGCAGCGGTAGAATTGGCTAAGTTCCCTGTACTGGCACAAGATACGGTAGAAAATCCTAATTCTCTAGCTCTAGTGAGGGCTACAGATACCACCCGATCCTTGAAACTCAAGGTGGGCATATTTACTGCATCATTTTTAATATAAAGATTTTTTAGACCCAGGCGGCGGGCGAGACGATGGGATTTGACTAGAGGTGTCATCCCTGTCCCCACATCAATAGGATTATCGGTAGCTACGGGTAGGAAGGAACGATAGCGCCAAATTGAATTCGGACCTGACTGAATCGTCTCACGGGTGACGTGGCGGCGCAGGGCGTCGTAGTCATACGTGACTTCCAACGGACCAAAGCAGAACTCGCAAACGTGGATGGGTTGGAGTTCATATTCAGCACCACACTCTTTACAGGTGAGGTTTTTGAATGTAGCAGAGGTGCTGGATGTATTAGATGTATGGGGGATGGTTGCCTGGGTCATGATCTGGTCTCTCTCTAGAACGTTTTGCTGATAGTAACACAGCCCAAAACCACCGTCAAATATACCCGACTTTTTTTGTCGGGATTAACTTTGTGGAGGAGTCAGGGAAGATGAGGGAGATGGGGGAGATGGGGGAGCTGGGGGAGCTGGGGAAGCTGGGGAAGCTGGGGAAGCTGGGGGACAAAAGTTCTATAGCCCATTACCCTATTGCATAAGACACACCGAGCGTGTTACCCCTGATGAATGACAAATGACAAATGACGAACACTTCCCTTTATCAAGTCGGTGGGAGTCTACACAAAGATGCTCCCACCTATGTTCAACGAAAAGCCGATCGCGAACTGTATCATGCTCTAAAACAGGGTGAGTTTTGCTATGTTCTCAACTGTCGGCAAATGGGAAAATCGTCTCTATTAGTTCAAACCCATCATCGCTTGCAAGAAGAAGGATTCCAATGTGCCACGCTTGATATGACCATGATAGGTTCGGAAACGATTACGCCTGATCAGTGGTATAAGGGATTAGTTCTGGATTTAACTCGCAAATTTAAACTGTTTAAAACGGTTAATCTAAAAAAATGGTGGCAGGAGCAAGAAGATATTTCGTTGCCTCAACGATTTAATAAATTTATCAGCGAAATCCTTTTAACTCATTTCCCTACCAAAAACATTATTATATTCATCGATGAAATTGATAGTATTTTAAGCTTGAATTTTCCTATTGATGACTTTTTTGCCCTAATTCGATTTTGTTATAATCAACGTAGTCTAGAATCGGACTACAATCGCCTCACCTTTGCCATCTTTGGTGTCGCCACACCCAGCGATTTAATTGCCGACAAAAAGCGCACGCCATTTAATATTGGCAAAGCCATAGAACTGCACGGCTTTCAACTGGACGAAGCCCAACCCTTAACCCAAGGATTCAGCCAACAATTTGCTAAACCTGAAGCCATTATTAAAGAAATATTAGCCTGGACAGGAGGGCAACCTTTTTTAACCCAAAAGCTATGTCAACTGGTGCTAGACGTGGCGCAAAATACAGTGAGAGATGATCTAAAAATCCCACCTGGTACTGAAGCCTTTTGGGTTGAATCCGTGGTACGCGATCGCATCATTCGCCATTGGGAATCTCAGGATGAACCAGAACACCTACGTACTGTCCGCGATCGCCTGTTGAGAAACGAAGCACGGGCGGGTAGATTACTGGGTATTTATCAACAAATTTTACAGGGTATTGATATCGCTACCGATGATAGCCGCGAACAAACAGAATTACTTTTATCGGGCTTAGTTCTAAAAGAAAAAGGACAATTAAACCTAAAAAATAGAATTTATCCCGCCATTTTTAATCAGCAATGGGTTGAAGCCCAATTTACCCATCTGCGCCCTTACTCTCAAGCCTTAGCTGCTTGGGTTGCCTCCCATTTTCAGGATTCATCACGACTCTTGCGCGGACAAGCATTAAAAGATGCCCAAGACTGGTCTCAGGGCAAAAGCTTGAGTGACTTAGATTATCAATTCTTAGCCGCTAGTCAAACCTGCGATCGCAATGAAGTTCAACAACAGATAGAAGCCGCACGCATCAAGGAAGTGGAAGCCCGACTAGCCGCTGAACGTCAGATAGCGAAAAAGCAACGATTACTGTTGATAACTGTTGCGGCGATGTTAATTATAGTCAGTGGATTAGCCGGGGCAATTCTAGTGCAAAACCGCAGGTTAGCGATTAATGAGATTGAAGCAATTACTACGTCTTCAGAATCACTATTTGCCCTCGATCAACGATTAGAGGCATTAATCGCCGCCCTGCGAGCCAAACAGAAAGTACAGGCATTAGGTCGAGTGGACACCCAGACCAAAAAATCGGTTGACAAATTGCTACGAAAGGCAGTGTATGGTGTCAGAGAGCATAATCGCCTCTCTGGTCATCACCAGCAAGTCCATGATGTAGAATTTAGTCCTGATGGTTCAATGATTGCTTCAGCAGGTGACGATAAAACGATTAAGCTTTGGCAATATGATGGAACGTTATTAACCTCGATTAAAGCACACAGCGATACAATAAAAAGCGTAGCGTTTAGCCCAGATAGTCAACTCATTGCTTCGGCAAGTAAGGATAAAACCGTAAAACTCTGGCGGCGCGATGGCACGTTAATTACCACACTGAATGGACATGAAAATCAAGTCAACAGTGTCACCTTTAGTCCTGATGGTCTCACGTTAGTGTCTGGTAGTGATGATCAAACAATAAGACTTTGGAGAATTAATCGAACTTGCATTAGTCCGTCCCTACAGACGATAAATAGTCAACAATTAAAAATCAACAATCCCCAAGAATGCTTTATTTCTAGGATTATCAAAGAACATAACGCAGAAGTTCGCGGTGTCGCCTTTAGTCCAGATGGTCAATACTTTGCCTCTGCCAGTTGGGATAACACTGTTAAAATTTGGACAAATAATGGTATGTTGCTAAAAACTCTCAAAGGTCATGAGAGTGGGGTAAATTATGTACAATTTAGTCCCAATGGTCAAGTTGTGGCTTCAAGTTCGACAGATGGAACAGTCAAACTATGGCAGACTGATGGGATATTACTGAGAACACTAGAAGGACATACGGATGGAGTTTTTGGTTTAGCATTTAGTCCCGATAGTCAAACCCTTGCTTCTGCGAGTTGGGATCAAACCGTTAGATTGTGGCAAATAGATGGCACCGAACTCGCTGTTTTGAAAGGGCATCAAAATGGACTCTGGGCGGTGGCATTTAGCCCGGATGGTCAAATGTTGGCGTCTGCGAGTTTGGATAGTACCATTAAACTTTGGACGCCGAAAAAAACCTTGTTAACCTTTCTCCAAGGACATCAAGATGCAGTTTGGGGTGTTGATTTTAGTCCAGATAGTCAAACTCTGGTTTCTGGGAGTTGGGATGATGCGATAAAACTCTGGCGACGTGATGGTCAGGTGTTGAAGTCTTTTGAGGGGCATGATGAAGCCGTATTTGATGTTGCTGTTGCTCCCCCAGTGAAGGCTAATTTTCCCTCTGAAAATGGCAGGGTGAACAAGAAAGAAAAGAATCAAGGCAAGAGTAAAAGTATTGAATTACTGCCAACCCCTGAGCTAATCATTGCCTCAGCGAGTGGAGATAAAACGATAAAACTTTGGCAGAGTGATGGGACTTTATTGAAAACTTTACGGAAACATAGCAGTGGTGTTTACACTGTCACATTTAGCCCAGAGGGTCAGTTACTTGCCTCTGGAAGTGGTGATCAAACTGTCAAACTTTGGACAGGAGAGGGTCAATTACTCAAAACCTTAACCGGACATACTGGAATAGTTTTTGACGTGGTATTTAGCCCAGATGGTCAGTTGATTGCTTCTGGAGGTGAAGATAAAACGATTAAACTTTGGACAAGGGATGGTACATTGTTGAACACTTTAACCGGACATGATGATAGTATTCGTGCCTTAGCCTTTAGTCCTGATAGTCAACGCCTTGCGTCTGCGAGTTGGGACAATACGATTAAACTTTGGACAAGGGATGGTACATTACTAGCCACCCTAGATGGGCATCGCGATCGCGTCAACGGTATTGCATTTAGTCCCGATGGGCGATTTCTGGCGTCTGCGAGTTTGGATAAGACGGTTAAGCTGTGGCGTAATGATGGTACACTCCTAGTCACCTTAGAAGCTCATGGCGATCGCGTCTATGATGTGACCTTTAGTCCCGATGGTCGCACCCTTGCCTCTGCTAGTGTAGACAAAACGATCATTTTGTGGGATTTAGAGCGTACCATTGACCTGAATCAGATTTGGGCGTTTGGTTGCGATTGGGTTGAGGACTATCTGCGAACAAATGTTAACGTGAAGGAACAGGACAAAAAAGTTTGTGACAATGTTCGCCATCCTTAACAGGAATCGCACGTTCCTGGTATGCTGGTGGGTTGATCAGTGGGTTTCGACTTCGCTCAACCCATCGCTCAACCCACCGCTCAACTTACCCTACAGTATATTAAGGGTTTTGGCGATCCCAAACTTATCCTTATCGCTATATATTTTTATCAATACAGTGTGGTCATTCAGAACAAAAAATTGATACTTTTATCACTTCTACAATATGGATACTTTGACAAAGTTGGCGAATCGCCGTTATTTTGACCAACACCTTCACCAAGAATGGCATCATTTACATATAGAACAATCCCCCCTATCCTTAATTTTATGTGACATTGATTGTTTCCAAACCTACAATAAAATTTATGGCACAGCAGCGGGGGATGAGTGCTTACAACGCATTGCTGATTGCCTACGTCGCTGTGTCAAACGGACAACGGATGTCGTGGCGCGTTATGGGGGAGAAGAATTTGCCATTCTTTTACCTCATACGAATGCCATGGGAGCTTTTCAAGTAGCAGAAAAGATGCGAGAGAAAATCAAATCCCAAGGCATTGAATTTAAACCGCCTGACCCGTTCAATTTACCCGCGCCTGTTGTCACCGTTAGCTTTGGCGTTGCCTGTCTGGTTGACCCCCATACTGACATTGATACCTTGATTATGGCGGCAAATCAAGCCCTTTATCTATCGAAACAGCAAGGACGCGATCGCGTTACCCTGAGTTCAGTATAAGAAGGACGAATGACATAAAATGTAAACAAATATTGCGACTATTTTTAAAATATGTTGAGAAATGCGCCAAACCTCAAATACGGTCTTATCCTTGGAACTTAAAGAAATGTGTCGAGGTTGATGATGGAACAATTTAACAAATATCGCTTGATCTGCACCCTGAGTTTTGGCGATATCTATGGACAAATCATTGCGTGGTTAATCGTCATTTTCATAAGTCTTGCCTCTGCACTGGCGCTGTGGAGTGCCGATCGCCAAATTTATGCGTTGGCAACGGTGGGATTAGTGTTGGTCTTGTCTTTGCCCTTTTTACTTTTTGCCTTTGTGACCACATTGCTCAATCATATTGAAATATTAGCAATGGATGAGCAGGAAACAACGGCGGATAATCGCAGCAGTCGCGGTGCATCCCAACCGGCTCAGGCAACGAGCTAGTACCAGAAGGCTCTAAGTCAGACTAACTTTTCACGGGATGTGGTGTCTCTGTAGGGGCGGGTTTCACCACTATCTTTTCGGTTGCAACCGGATGTAACTAAACCCGCCCCGACTTTCGGTAGGGAATTTTAGCTTAACGCCGGAAGCCTCACGCCATATTTGTACTCAAATTGGCGTGAGATGGATAGGCGGTTAATCGATGGGGTTCAATACCCCTGAGATTGACAACCTGCGTATCAACTCACGAATAACATCGGATTGAGTTCTTTCCGTTACTTGACAAAACTTGGCGAGGTGTTCATATTCTCTATTTGATACTCGTGTTGTTACCTGTTTCATAGTTGTCAATGTG